>CAYUAQ010000045.1:0-29797 GCA_964442705.1 uncultured Desulfobacteraceae bacterium | reverse complement strand
ATTTCAAACTGTTTGAGGAGCTTGCGACGAGTTTTTGAAATTCAGCCGGACGACCGGATGACGCCCCGGATGGACACCGGAGCGAAGGCGAAACACCATCGGCGCGAATGTGCCGGAACTCATTGAGAAGGCACCCTGCCTGCTGCCGCCCCCCTGTTTTGTCTTGATTACCCGGGTATCGGTGTTTATCATCTTTTGAAAGTTCTGGCCCGGATACACCTTGAATCCCTGTCGTGGCACAGCCGCGATCACCACCCGGACCGTTGACCATGCCAGTGTCGTCCCACATTATGATCTTCACCCGCTTCCCGCGGCCCGGTGCGGCCAAGACGCGGTTGATTCCGGCGCTGGGAGCCGAGGGGGCCGCGCGGCTGCAGCGCCGCATGACCGAGCGCGTCGTGGCCGAGTCCCTGTCGCTGGCCGCCCGGCACGGCGTGGCAGCGTCGATTCACTACACGGGCGGCAGCCTGCGGGAAATGGCCAACTGGCTGGGTGAGGAGGTGGCGTTTCGACCGCAGGCACCCGGGGACCTGGGCCGGCGCATGCACGAGGCCTTCGCGTGGCTCTTCGGCCGCGACGTTCGGCGGGGCCTGCTGGTGGGCAGTGACATCCCAGGCCTCCACAGCGACATCATGAGCCACGCGCTGGACAATCTCGCCCGCCGCGACCTGGTGCTGGGGCCGGCCAGCGACGGCGGCTATTACCTCATGGGGCTTCACCGCCGGGTGCCGGCGGACAGCCGCGGCCGCCTCTTTACGTCCATGCCTTGGGGGACGTCAAAAGTGCTGGAACAGACCCTGGCGGTGGCATCCCGCGAGGGGCTCTGCTGGGGGCTGCTGCCGATGCTGGACGACGTGGACCGTCCAGCCGACCTGGTTCATCTGGAGGGGGGATTCGTTGCCGGCAAACCGTGATCCCGCAAAACGCATTTCGGTGGTGATTCCGGCGCTCGATGAAGCGCCGGCCATATCGGCAACCATCCGCCGGGCGGCAGGGGGGCGAAACACGGAAATCATCGTGGTCGATGGGGGCAGCCGGGACACCACCACGGCAGCGGCCCGCGAGGCCGGTGCCCGGGTGATGTCCGCCGCCGCCGGGCGCAGCCGCCAGATGAACGCCGGGGCGGCGGCGGCCGAAGGTGAACTGCTCCTCTTTCTGCACGCCGACACCCGGCTGCCCCCGGGCTGGGACAGGGCCGTACGGCGCAGCCTGGCCGCACCGGGGGTGGCTGGCGGCGCTTTTCGCCTGGGCATCCACGCACAGGGGGTATCGCTGCGGCTGATAGAAGTGGCGGCCAACTTCCGTTCGCAGGTATTGCAGCTGCCCTACGGGGACCAGGGGCTTTTTGTCCGCAGGCGCCTTTTCCACCGCCTAGGCGGTTTTGCGGATATCCCCATCATGGAAGATTTCGACCTGGTCCACCGCCTGCGGCGCAAGGGCCGCATCGTCACCGTGAATCAGGCCGTGCTCACGTCCGCCCGCCGCTGGCTGCGTCTGGGAGTGTTGAGAACCTGGCTGATCAACCAGGCCGTGGTAGTGGCCTTTTACGCCGGCGTGCCTCCGGTGCGCCTGGCTGCCTGGTATCGGGCCGGCAGGCCTGTGGCAACCGTCAGCCGCCCGGCCGGAGACAGGCGCTGACCTGGGCGCATATGTCGGCGCTGCCCACCAGCAGCGGCTCCTCGATCTTCTTGCCGTCCATGTACTCGTTCAGAAAAAACTCGCTGCCGTCCAGACGGGATATCTTGCCGCCGGCGGCCTCCACCAAAACGCGGGCCGCCGCCAGATCCTGGTAGGATTCGTTGGCGACGATGGCGGCCTCGGCGCGCCCCATGGCCACGAAGGCGATGTGGGCATTGGTGCACCCGAAGTTGCGGATCTTGCCCGGAAAGGTGGTCTTATAGCCTTGGTGAAAGCGGGAATAGGTAAGCAGCAGGCTCTCGTCGCTGATGCTCTCCTGAAAGGAGGTGCGGATGACGCTGTCGCCCCAGTAGGCCTCCTGGCCGGCGTGGGCGTAGTAAAGGTCCCCCGTGGACGGCAGAAAGATGGTTCCCAAAACAGGCCAGAAGTTTTCCACCAGGGCCACCGAGGTGCTCCAGATGGGGATGCCGGCCTGGAAGTTGGCCACGCCGTCCAGGGGGTCGAAAATCCAAAGGTAGCGTTCCCCTTCGTGGGAGTATCCCTGGCTTTCGTGATTGTTGAGGTAGGCCTGGTGATCCGGGAAACTGGCTTCGAGCCGCTCCTGAAAAGATTCCATCAGGCGAAGCTCCATCTCGGTTACCAGGTCCTCGTCAAACTTCAGGCTTGACCTGCCTTTGCCGAAAAAGGTCAGGGCCTGCCGGCCCGCCTCCTGGACGGCTTCCAGGGCGAACTGCTTCAACTGCGCAAAATCAGGATGTTGGTTTGGCAATCGTTTCCCTCCTCGTCGGTATGGATTGGCGCAAGCGACTTGGTTTTCACCTTTTTGCGCCTAGGTAATCTACCAGAAAACCCCCTTGCCACCAAGGAATTTTTGGCCTGTCCGGGACGCGAATTGACACGGCGTGGCAGTTTGTCTATATTCCGGAAGTTTCGACGCCATCCACTGAAAAAAGGAGTTAGCGTGAACAGGATCTATCCCTTTCTGGCGCTACTGTTGAGCGTCTGGCTGCTGCCGGGCTGTACGGCTTTCAAGGTCAACATCCTGACCAGCGAGAAGAAGGCCCTCAAGGAAGTCACCTTGGAGGGCAGCGGTCCGGAAAAGGTATTGATCATCCCCGTCACCGGCGTCATCACCTTGGCCGGCCGGAAAAGCCTGATCGGCAGGCGCGAGGGCACGGTTGCGGAAGTGGTCGCGCGGCTGAACAAGGCGCAGAAAGACAGCCGTGTAAAAGCCGTCGTACTCAAGATCGACTCGCCGGGCGGAACGGTGACCGCCAGCGATGCCCTGTACCATGAGATCCAGCGCTTCAGGAAACGCACGGGGACCAAAATCGTAGCCGCCATGATGGCAATGGGGACTTCGGGGGGCTACTATGTGGCGTTGCCGGCCGATTTCATCCTGGCCCACCCCACCACCATCACGGGATCCGTGGGCGTGGTCTTCCTGCAGCCCAAGGCCGTTGGCCTGATGAAAAAAATCGGCCTCGAGGTCACTGTCAGCAAATCGGGAAAAGAAAAGGACATGGGGTCGCCCTTCCGCCGCGACACCGAAGCGGAACGTCGCATCTTTCAGAACCTCACAGAGACACTGGCCCATCGTTTCCTGCAGTTGGTGGCCCGCCACCGGCACCTCGACGAAAAGACGCTGGGACGGATCGCAACCGCCCGCATCTACCTGGCCCCCGCGGCCCGCGATCTCGGGCTGGTGGACGCCATCGGCTACCTGCCGGACGCTCTTGCCAGGGCAAGGCAACTGGCCGGTTTGGATGCCGACAGCCGGGTCATCGTGTACCGCCGCCGGAAAACTCCCGCCGACAGCATTTACACCAACGCCGAGGCGCGCCACGACGGGCAACCGGCCGGTGCCCTGGAACAGGGATTCTCCGCGCTGCTGCCGACACTCCAGCCGGGTTTTTATTACCTCTGGCTGCCCTAATCTTTTACTAATCCATGACCACGACCGTAACCGATCGCGAACTGTTCCGGATTCCCAACGTCCGTCTGTTCATCTTCTTCCGGCTGTTTTTCAACGCCCGCTTCTACTATCCGATCTTCACCGTTCTTTTCCTGGATTTCGGCCTGACCCTGGAACAGTTCGCGCTGCTCAACGCCGTGTGGGCGGCCACCATCGTCCTGCTGGAGGTGCCCTCCGGGGCCCTGGCCGACACCATGGGCCGCAGAAACCTGCTGGTGCTGGCCGCCTCCCTGATGGTGATGGAGATGCTGCTGCTCTGTTTCGCGCCCCGGGGCAACCCCTCCCTGCTGTTCGCTTTTTTCCTGATGAACCGCATTTTCAGCGGCACGGCCGAAGCCGCCGCCAGCGGCGCCGACGAGGCGCTGGCCTTCGACACCCTCCAGGAACGGGGATTGTCCGGCAGCTGGAACCGGGTGCTGGACCGCCAGATGCGCGTCCAATCCATGGGCTACATTGTCGCCATGAGCATCGGCGCGGCCGTCTATGACCCCCGGCTGATGCACACCGTGGCCGGCTGGCTGGGATGGCGCATCACCCCCGACCAGTCCGTGACCCTGCGCTTTCCCGTCTACCTCACCTTGGCCATGGCCGTGCTGGCCCTGCTGACCACGCTGAAAATGCGGGAGACCGGGCCGGCCGCCCGGGCCCGCTCAGCCGAGTGCGGCAAAATGACCGCCTGCGGACAGTCCGTGGGACGGGCCTTTCGCCTCACCTTCCAGGCCGGGGCCTGGATTTTCAGTACCCCGCTGGCGCTGGTGCTCATCACCGCCGGTGTCCTGTTCGACAACATCATCCGCATGGTGCTGACATTGAACAGCCAGTACTACCGTGTGATTCAGCTGCCCGAAGCCTCCTTCGGGCTGATCGGCTCGGCCTTGGCGCTGCTGGGCGTTTTCCTTCCCCGCCTGGCATCGAAACTGGTCACCGGCCGGCGGCCCGCCTTCAACATGACGATGCTGTCGGTGCTCACCCTGGCGGGCCTGGGGGGCATGACCTTTTTCTGGCCGGTAGCGGGACTGCTTCCGATGGTGCTGCTCTACAGCGCCATACTGATGGCCGGTTTCATGCTCAGCTACTATTTGAACCGCATCACCGAATCCCACCAGCGCGCCACCGTGCTGAGCTTCAAGGGCCTGTTTTTCAATCTGGCCTATGGCCTCGCCGGCCTGCTCTACTCCCTGCTCATTGCCGCACTGAAATCGGACCTGACCGGCGCCGGCCCGGCGCTGGCCGCCGACCTGGTCAGGGACACCGGCTTCAGGCAGTCCATCGCCTGGTTCCCCTGGTATTTCCTGTTGACCCTGCTGCTGTGGTTCCTGCTGGCCCGCCTGCGGCTGCGCGGCCATGACGACCATCTTCTGAAGCCGGAAAAGCGATGAACCGGCAGTCACCCTTTTAGGCAAGCACCTCCTGGAAGCAGTTCTTTTTGGCAGGTGTCCCGAAAAACGGCATCGGCCGTGCCGAAAATTGTCAATTTTGTTGTCAGATTCGGCGCCCTTGCGCCCCCGGCGGCAAGTGCCGGCATTACCCTGGCAAGCTCCTCCAGCGCACCCGCGTTGAACCTGTTTCACCTCTGTTATCAGCATATTGCACCAGTTTCCCCGCATCGGCCCGTCGGCATCGATTTCCCCGGGCAGGGCGCGACGCTACAGGTAAATCACCTGGCTTGTTTTTTGCATTCTTCTTTGTGCGGATCTTTTGAAAATCGAAACCGGCCAGGGGGGTGTTGCGCCACCGCAGCGCCACCCGCAGAAGACGGGCCTCCGCCACCGGAAGGGAAAGGTATCCGCATGCAGCTTATCAAGTACCAGTGCCGCAAATGCAAGTATGTTTTCGTACAACTGCATGTAGACAGCGACGTTCAGACCGCCGCCTGCCCCCGCTGTCATCACCAGGACCTGATCGAACAGGCAGACTTCGCCGCCATGCCGCCGCCGGGTCTGACCGAAACAGCCGACTGCGCTGACGGTCCAACCGGGCAGGGTGCCGGAAAGGCTGCCTGCGGACGGCATTGAGGGGAATCGCTTCGGGCACGGCAACGACAACAAGCGGAGAACTATTTCCATGGCGGCCAACTTCCATATTTTCAGCAACAACAGCTCCGACAACCTGCACTTGAAACTGGATGGTGATTTCGACGGAACGTCCGCTTTCGAGCTGCTTCACGTACTGAGAAAAGCCGGTCATAGAAAGCGAAAAATTATTATTGACACGGACGGCCTGAAACGTATTTACCCTTTTGGCAGGGAGATATTCTGGAAAAACCTGCACAGCGTGACCAACCGGACCGGAAAGCTGATCATGACCGGCAAAAACGACCACCGGCTGGCCCGGTAGCCGCATAGAAGAACGGAAACCCGTAACTTTCATGGCGGGAGAGATCCAGATCAGTCCAGCCGAACAAACGTACAGCGGCCCTGAGCGACGCTCCGGGCGCGACCGCCGCAGTGGCCGGCCGCCCATTTTCAGCCGACACCGGCTGGCCGGGAAACGATCCCGCCCGCGGCGAAAAGCGGATCGCCAGAAGGCCTACTTCCTGGACCGGTACAGTTACCGCACCTTCCTGGTTATCCTGGCCATCGTCGTGCTCAGCATCGTCGATGCCGCCCTCACCCTGTATCTCATGCGCCACGGTGCTGATGAGATCAATCCGGTCATGGCCTATTTCCTCAGTCACGGACCCACCGTTTTCTTCATCGCCAAATACATCTTCACCACCTTTTCCATCGTCGTCATCCTCATCTACGGCAACAACTTTCTCTTCGGCACCCACCTGCGGGTAAAGCTGCTCTTTCTGGCCGCCCTGGTACCCTTTGCCGTGGTTATCGGGTGGGAAATATTCCTCTGCCTGACCCTCCCCTGAGCGCACTTCTGCGAAGGGCTCGAAACCACTGCCTGCAGTCTGCAGGGCGGTATCTTTCTAAAATTATTCCGGTCTTGATGACGGGTGTCGGCGGGCATCCGGTAATTTTAAAAAAACACTATATATTGTAACTTTTTTTCTTGACATACTATATAAGGCGCCATATGGTGTCATTAGAGGGTGCGCCATTCGGCTGCCACCCACGCGTTGCAGCCGCAGATAATCCATAAGAACGGGGGTGGAATTGAAGGGCCACGAAAACAGAAAACTGGAACGCTACGGGGTGAGGGACGGCGCCATGGCGGTTATCGGGAAAAATGCCAACGTTCTGGGGCAGATAATCGATATCAGTCGCGGCGGGCTGTCGTTCCGTTACATGGACAACGGCATGATCGAAGAAGAAGAGGATCTGCTGACGATTCTCTCCACGGATCAGCAGTTCTATCTGGTCAATATTCCCTTCCAGACGGTTTCTGATTTCGCGCTTGTGAACGTACCGACCTTCAGCAGTATTATCATGCGACGCCGTTGCGTGCGTTTCAGGGATCTGGATGAAGATCAGATCCGGCGGCTGGGTGAGTTCATCCACAAGTATGCCGCTGGAAAACGCCTGCCGGACTCCGGCGTTTCCGGAAACGCCGTTTCCATGTGATAAACCGCCCGGCTGACCAGGTCTGCCGGGCCGGCATCCCTACCTTCCTTTCTGCCGGGCCAGATCGAATTCCGTATCAAGAGCGCACGGGGAAGGCAGCAGAGGGCATTCTCTCTTGACGCTCTGCAGCCTTTCGCCTATTCTCTCGGCATGCCAACAAGCTGTCGTCATTTTCAAACATCTTCAGCAGTGGTTCGGCAGGCCCAGCGGGTTCGCACGGCCGGAAAGGCGGAAGCCATGCGTCCCGCACAACGCGAAATGCGGCCCCTGATGTTTCTCTGTCTCCTGATGGCCCTGCTTGTGGGAACCCATGCCTGCCAGCGCAAACCCGACGTGCAGGAGGAGATTAAAAAGCTCCAGGCCACGGACAAGGATGTGCGCGAGGCCGCCGTCAAGGCCTTGGTTCAGATCGGCAGCCCGGCGGTGGATCCCCTCATCAAAGCCCTGAAAACCGACAACCCCAGTGTACAGGCCGCAGCGGCCCGGGCCCTGGGGCTCATCGGAGACAAGCGGGCGGTGATGCCCCTGATCGACATGATGAAAAGCTCGTACAACCTGGAACTGATGCACGAGGTTTTTCTGGCACTTTCCCAGATCGGGGATGAGCAGACTTGCGACGCCCTCAAAACCGCCATGCGCAGCTCAAACACGATCGTATCCAGGTACGCAAAAAAAATCCTGGCCGAAAGCGGCCTGTGCAAATCGGAGAAACATAAGAAAAAGAAGAAATAACGCCGCAACGGAGAAAGCATGGGACTGTATGACTTCACGTTCTACGATCTGATCAACCGCAACGCCGCTGCCTTCGGAGACCGTCCCGCCTGGCTGGAGGCCTCCGACGGCCGTAGCGTCACTTTCCGGCAGTTCAAACAGCAGGTCGACCGGCTGGCCTGCGGCCTGCAGCAGGCCGGTATCACCCATGGCCGGCGCATCGCCGTGCTGGGCAAAAACAGTCTCGAATACTTCCTGCTCTACGGTGCCGCCGCCGCCTTGGGCGCCATCGTGCTGCCCATCAACTGGCGGCTTGCAGCCGACGAGATGGCCTTCAACATCAACGACGGCGGTCCCGTCATGCTGATGGCCGCCGAAGAATACCAGCCCCTGGTCGACGGTATCCGGGAAAAACTGGAGAGCGTGACGTCTTTCTTCAACCTGGAGCCGAACCAGGGCGGTTTCCAGGATTTCAACCGCCTGATGGAGGTCGGCTCTTCTCCCGCTGCGGTGAACGTGAGCGGCAGCGACGGCCTGGTGATCATCCACACGGCGGCGGTGGCCGGAAGGCCCCGGGGGGCCCTGCTCAGCCACACCAACGTGATCAGTGCCAACCTGTGCCTCGATCTGTGCTTCGGCCTCACGAGCGCAGATGTACATCTGAACCTGCTGCCCCTGTTTCATGTGGGGGGGCTGTTTATGGCCACCAGCAGCTTCCACGCCGGGGCCCTCAACGTCAACATGAAAAAATTCGACGCCGCCGCGGCTGTCGATCTCATCGAGCGCCATCGCGCATCGGTGATGTTCGATTTCTCTCCGATCCTGTCTTCCATACTCGCGGAACGGCAAAAAACCGGTCGTGACATCGGCTCCCTGCAGTCCATTCTGGGCATCGACACCCCGGAAACCATTGAAGACTACCAGCAGGTCACCGGCGGCACCTTTTACTGCATGTACGGCCAGACCGAAACGTCGGCCCTGGCCACCATGGGCCGCTACGACGACCGTCCCGGATCGGCCGGCCGCACCATCCCTCTGGCGGACGTCCGCCTGGAGGACGACGACGGCAACCCTGTGGCCGTGGGGCAGACCGGCGAAATCTGTGTGAAGGGCCCCCTGGTCTTCAGGGGATACTGGAATCTGGCGGACGACACCGAACGGGCCTTCCGCAACGGCTGGCACCATACCGGTGACACGGGGCGCTTCGACGAGGATGGGTTTCTGTGGTATGCGGGACGTAAGCCCGACAAGGAGCTCATCAAGCCCGGCGGTGAGAACGTCTACCCTGCGGAAGTCGAAAAAGTCCTTCTATCGCATCCCGCAGTAGAAGAGAGCGTGGTTTTCGGCGTGCCCGACCCCAAGTGGAAAGAGGGCATCAAGGCCGTGTGCCGACTGAAGGCCGGGGCGGCGCTTGAGCCCGCAGATCTGATCCGCTTCGTGGGCGGCCGCATCGCCAGCTACAAGAAACCGCAGTACGTGGAATTCGTCGATGCGCTTCCCCGCACCTCCGACGGCGGCATCGACCGCGCCAAAGTCAAGGAGTTGTACGGCGGCGAACAGCAATCTTCTCAGGACTCCTGACCGACCCGCCACACGGCCGACCCGGCCGGTGCCGTGACGGCGGCGATATGCCCGTCGAACAGCAGCTGCGACACCGGCCACAGCCGGTGTTCGAAAGAGATCGTCAGGTGCCGGTCGTCGGGCACGGCCGTGACCCGGCAGCGCGACAGGCCCGTAAGCCCCACCCCCACAGCCTTCAGCACCGCTTCCTTGGCCGTCCAGTACCGGAAAAACGCCAGCACCGCCCGTCCGCCGGCCAGATCCCACTCTTCGCTGGAAGCCACCTTGTCGAACAGTGCCTGCGAGCGCGGCTTGATCCGCTCGATGTCGATGCCCACCGGCCGCGATGAGACCACGCCGCCCACAAAGCGGGGCTTGTGGGTGACAGACCAGAAATAGCCGTTGGACGGCAGCGGAACACCGTCGGCGTCTTTTTCCAGCACATCCGGTCCATGGCCGGAACGCTGCGCCGACAGGCGCACCGCCCGGCGGGCCAGACGGCTGAGCATGACGACCCGCTCCCGGGTGGCCAGCGATCCCACGACATGGCTCACCTCGAGGATCACGGGGAAGAGTTTCTCCACCGGTACGCTGTCCCGATCTTCACTCAACGGACGTGTCTCCCGCTTTCCCGGTTCCCTCTGTTTTCATGGCCAGCGCCCGCCGGTAGGCGTGATTCCTGGAAACGCCGCAGGTTCGGGAGGCCCGTCTGGCGACCTCGGAAACAGACAGGCCTGCCGTCAGTGCGGCGGCGATTTCACGCTCCAGCGCCGCGTCGTCGGTCTGGGGCCCCTGGCCGTCCGGCGCCACCAGCAGGGTCAGCTCCCCGCGGATGGTCTGGCGCGCGCCCAGCGCCTGCAGGACATCGCGCACCGTCCCCCGCAGGAATTCCTCGTGCCGCTTGGTCATCTCCCTGGCCAGCACCACGCGCCGGTCGCCCAGGACGTGGCGCACGTCCTGCAGCAGCGCCAGAATGCGCCGGGGAGACTCGAAAAGCACCAGGGTACGGCCTTCGGTCGACAGATCCGCCAGAAACCGGCGTCGCCGGGAAGTCCTGCGCGGCGGGAAACCGGTGAAAACGAAGCTGTCGGAGGGCAGCCCGGCCACACTGAGCGCCGCGGTGACCGCCGACACCCCCGGCACCGGCACCACCGGCAGACCGGCCGCAATGGCGGCCACCACCAGGACGTAGCCCGGGTCGGAAACCGAGGGCATCCCGGCGTCGGTCACCAGGGCCACCGCTTCGCCGGAGCGCACGCGCGCGATCAACTGGCCGGCGCGCTTTTCCTCGTTGTGTTCGTGGCAGGAGATCAATTTTTTGCGGATGCCGTAGCGCGACAACAGTCGGCCGGTGTGGCGGGTGTCCTCTGCGGCGATAATGTCTACCCGCCGCAGCGTTTCCAGGGCCCTGAGGGTGATGTCCTCGAGGTTGCCGATAGGCGTTCCCACCACGTACAGCCCGGCCGGCGGTGGTGGGGAAACGGGCTTATCAGGAGACCAGGGGGAAGGCATTTTTAATGAGTTCGATTTCGGGGCCCTGGGGAGCGGCATCGATGGCGACCACGTCGAAACGTGCCCGCACCCCGCTCTGGCGGGTGGCCTTCAGGTAAAGCAGCGCCACCCGGGAGATGGTACGGCGTTTGGCCGCTGTCAGGGCGCCCTTGGCCGGACCGTAGCGTCGGCTGCGGCGCGCCTTGACCTCCACGAACACGATGGTGTCACCGTCCCGGGCGATGATGTCGATCTCTCCCATGGCCGTGCGGTAGTTGCGCTCGATGACCCGATAACCGCAACGCCCCAGAAAGTCGGCCGCCAGGGCTTCACTGCTTCTGCCGAACCGGGAAGGCGTTTTCACGGCCGGCAATCCGCGGCGGGCAGGTGTTCCCTAACCCCCCGGAAGGTGCGGCGGTGCAGCACACAGCAGCCGAAGCGGCCCAGGGCCTGGCGATGAGCCCGGGTGGGATAGCCCTTGTGCCGGTCGAATCCGTACTGGGGGAACTGCCGGTGGCAGCCCAGCATCAACCGGTCACGGGTCACCTTGGCCACGATGGAGGCGGCCGCCACGGAAGCGCTCAACTGGTCGCCTTTGACGATGGGCTGCTGGGCGACATCGGCGGCGATGCCGAATTTACCGTCGATGAGCAGATAATCCGGCGGCGGCACCAGGTTGTCCACCGCCATCTTCATGGACAGCAGGGCCGCCTGCAGGATGTTGATGCGATCGATTTCCGGTGCGTCCACGATACCGATACCCACGGCTGTGGCCCGCCCGTACAGGCGGTCGTAAAGTTTCTCACGTCGGACGGCACTGAGCTTCTTGGAGTCGTCCAGGCCGGCGATGTCACAGGCCACGGGCAGAATCACGGCCGCCGACACCACCGGCCCGGCCAGCGGGCCACGGCCGGCCTCGTCGATGCCTGCGACAAGCGAAAACCCCTGCCGGTGGGCCTGTTTCTCGTAGTGCCAGACATCGCTCATGGGCCGCTATCCTCGACTCGGGCGTGTGAACGGTTTAATTAAAGCGGCGCTCGCGGATACGGGCGGCCTTGCCGCGCAGTTTGCGCAGATAGTAGATCTTGGAGCGGCGCACCCGCCCCCGGGTGATGACCTCCACCCGGTCGATGGCCGGGGAGTGCATCGGGAAAACACGTTCGACGCCAATGCCGTAAGAGACCTTCCGCACGGTGAAAGTGGCATTGGCGCCGCCCTTGCGCTTGCTGATCACCACGCCTTGAAAGGCCTGAATGCGCTCCTTGTTGCCTTCCCTGATTTTCACATGCACCTTGACGGTGTCGCCGGCCTGGAAGTCGGGCAGGTCCAGGCGTATCATTTCTCGTTCCAGCTGTTGAATCTGTTGCATGCTTCCCCCTGTTTCGTCTATCGCGTCTATCTGGTGTGTTTCGTCAGTCGGGTTATTTCGCGGATGGGAGATCAGATTGACTCCCTTCCTTCACTTTGTGCCTCTATGCCTTGCTTTTTTCATCTCTTTGGCCGGAGTGGCTCTGCGGTGCGGCCAGCAGCCTGTCCAGGATAATGGCGGCGGCAGAACGTACCGACAGATGATTATAATCCGTGGGGCCCTCCACAGGCGCCAGCACAAAATCCGTTTTCTCCATCAGCCCGGGCGCCAGTCCCCAGGCCGTTCCGAACAACAGCAGCAGCGGCCGGTCGTCCCCGAGCATGGCCCGCACGGCTGCGAAATCGACACAGCCGGCATGGCGCCGGCTGGTGGTGGCCACCACGGCCGGCCACTGTCCGGTTTCCTGTGCCAGCCGCTCCAGCACTTGCGCCAGGTCATCGGCGATACGGATGGTCCCCAGCGCCTCCCGGCGGTCCGGGTTGTAGGCCGCCCCCACGCCCTCCTGCCAGTGGGCGACGATTCTTTCCACCAGCCGCTTTTGATCGCGCAGGGGCGTCACCACAAAAAAACGCCCGACACCAAACGTGCGGGCGGCACGCGCAATATCGTGCAGATCCAGATTGGTCACCGCCGATGCAATGATCTCACCCTTCTTGTTGACCACCGGGTGATGAATCAGGGCGATGCTCAGCCTGGTGTTGCAGCAGTTGTTCAATGTCCCGGCACCACCGTTTTAAAACCGCGATTTCCTCACCGCTCAGCGGCCGTCTTTCCAGCAGGTCGGGCCGTTTCAGAAACGTGCGTATCAGGGCCGCCTCCCGCCGCCAGCGTTGGATTTCAGCGTGGTTCCCCGACAGCAGCACTCCGGGAACCTCGCGGCCCTGGAAATGCCGCGGCCGGGTGTAATGCCCGTGCTCCAGAAGACCGTCGCAAAAAGAGTCCTGCGTGGCGGAATCCTGGTGGCCCAGCACACCCGGAATCAGCCGGATGACGGCATCCATGACCACCATGGCGGCCAGCTCGCCACCGGTCAACACGTAGTCGCCGATGGAAATCTCCGTGTCCACAAAATCCAGGCAGATACGTTCATCGATGCCCTCGTATCGACCGCATACCAGGGTGAGGCCCCTTTCCTGCGCCAGCTGCCGGGCCACGCCCTGGTTCAATGGCCGGCCCTGGGGCGTCAGGTGTACCGTCAGGGCCCCGGGGTTTTCCCGCTGCGCCGCCCGGATGGCAGCCGCCAGCGGCTCGGGCTTCATCACCATGCCGCATCCGCCGCCGTAAGGACGGTCATCGGTGACACGGTGGCGCCCCTGGGCAAAGTCCCGGATGTCGATTACCGCCAGGGAAACCCGGCCGCTCTCCACGGCCCGTCGCACGATACCGTGACCGGCAAGAGACGCCACCATTTCGGGAAAAATTGTCAAGACCGCAAATTTCATGAAGACCGGCCCGGCAGCCCCTCAAAGCCCCTCGGGCAAATCCACGTGCATGCTTCCCGCTTCCAGATCGACTTTCATGATCACCGTGGTCAGCGCGGGGACAAGGATTTCCTGCCCTTCCTTGCGAACCACGTACACGTCGTTGCTCCCGGTGGCAATGATATTTTCCAACACTCCCAGATATTCTGATTCGCGTGTATAAACAGCCAATCCCAGCAGATCGCTCCAGTAGTAGCTGCCGGGTTCGGGGTCGGGCAGATCGGCGCGGCGAAGGACCGCTTTGGCTCCCACCAGCAAGCGGGCGGCCGCGCGGTCATCCACCCCCTCGATGGAGGCGAGCAGCAGGCGCTTGTGGGGTTTTACCCATCGCAGCACACGCGCCTCCCGCCGTCCGTCGCGGTGTTCGATCAGCAGCGGCCGCGTGGGGTCAAACAGCGGCTCGGTTTCGGCATGGGGCAGGATCTTCACATTCCCGCGGACACCGTGAACACCGACGATTTCTCCGATAGTCAGCAACTCATCCGCGTCCATAACCGCCGGCTACTCGATGATCTCCAGGACGGTGCGCTTCTTTATCTTGGCGGAAGCGGCGCTCAATATGGTGCGCATGGCCCTTGCCGTTCGTCCCTGTTTCCCGATTACCTTCCCCAGATCCTCCTTGGCTACTTTGAGTTCCAGGACAGAGGTCTGATTGCCTTCTATCTCGTGAACAGAAACCTGTTCCGGATGATCAACCAGGGCCTGCGCAATGTACCTGATCAGCTCTTTCATAGCTCCACCTCCATCTGTTGGCTGTTGAGAATCAGGGTCTGGGGTCGCTTATGTATTGGAAAAAAGGCCCTCCTTCTTGAGAATGCTCTTGACCGTATGGGTGCAGAGGGCGCCCTGATCAATCCAGTATTTCACGCGTTCGGTCTTGAGGGACACCTCAGCCGGATCCTTCAGCGGATCATAAGTGCCCAGTGTTTCCAGAAATCTGCCGTCCCGCGGCGATTCGATGTCTGCGGCCACGATGCGGTAAAAAGGTCTTTTCTTGGCGCCATGTCTGGCCAGACGAATTTTTACGGACATTTCCTCTCCTTTAAAACGGCAGCATCCCGCGCCCCAGGGCGCGCATGCCGCCTTTGTTTATCTTCTTCATCATTTTCATGACCTGGGTATAATTTTTCAGCAGTTTGTTGACATCCTGGATGGTTGTGCCGCTGCCACGGGCGATGCGCTTGCGCCGGCTGCCGTTGATGATGTTGTGCCTGCGGCGCTCCTCGGCCGTCATGGAGTTGATGATGGCCTCGATCTTGATCAGTTCACGGTCATCCACCTTCAGGTTCTTGAGCTGCTTGTTGCGGCTGAAGCCCGGGATCATGCCGATGATGTCGGTCAGGGATCCCATCTTGCGAATCTGCACCATCTGATCCCGGAAATCCTCCAGGGTGAAGGTGCTGGTGCGCAGCTTTTTCTGCAGCTCGATGGCCTGCTTCTCATCCACCACCGCCTGGGCCTTCTCGATCATGGTCAGGATGTCGCCCATTCCCAGAATGCGGGAGGACATCCGGTCCGGATGGAAGGATTCCAGCTCGGTGAGCTTTTCGCCCACACCGATGAATTTTATCGGTTTGCCGGTGACGGCCTTGATGGAAATGGCGGCGCCGCCGCGGGCGTCACCGTCCATCTTGCTCAGCACCACCCCGCCGATATCCAGCGCCTTGTCAAAGGCTTCGGCGATGTTGACGGCATCCTGGCCGGTCATGGCGTCGGCCACCAGCAGGATATCCGACGGATGGACCGCTGCCTTGATGCGGCGCAGCTCGTCCATCAGCTCCTGGTCCACGTGCAGGCGGCCGGCGGTGTCGATGAGCAGGGTGTCACACCCGGCCTGCTGGGCTGCCGTGCGGGCCTGGCGGCAGATCTCCACCGGATCCATGTCCGTGGTGGCGGCAAACACCGGCACCGACAGTTGGGCACCGAGTTTGACCAGCTGGTCGATGGCCGCCGGCCGGTAGACATCCGCCGGCACCAGGTACGGCTTGCGGCCCTTCTTGCGCAGGAAGACGGCCAGTTTGCCCGCTGTGGTGGTCTTGCCGGAACCCTGCAGACCCACCAGCATCACCGAGACGGGCCGCGTACCGCTCAGGTTCAGGTCCTCGTGCTGCGACCCCATCAGCTCGGTCAGCTCTTCGTTGACGATCTTGACAACCTGCTGGCCGGGCGTCAGGCTGGCCATCACCTCCTGGCCCAGTGCGCGCTCACGGATGTCAGCGATCAGCTGCTTGGCCACCCGGTAGTGGACATCGGCCTCCAACAGCGCCAAGCGCACCTGCTTCAAACCGTCGGCGATGTTTTTCTCCGACAGCTTGCCGTGGCCCTTGAGCTGCTTGAAAACGCTGTTCAGCTTGTCACTGAGGTTATCGAACATAAAATATCAGCCCGTGCTTACTAAATCCTTGAAAATAAACTTTCGGGAATGCTATGTCAAGAAAAATTGAAAGGCGCAAAACGGCAACGGCATGCAGTTCAGGTGCCGTGAAACCACCTGTTATGGATATCAAAGATCTTACCCTGGATGAACTGACGGCCTGGCTGGTCCAGCGCGGCATCGAACCGTACCGCGGCCGGCAGATATTCAAATGGATTTACCAGCGCCAGGCCGACGCCTTCGGGGCCATGACCGACATCCGGCGCGACATCCGCACGCTGCTCGGCGAACATTTCCACATTGCCCGGCTCCAGTTGGAAGACCGCCAGCTGTCCCGCGACGGGTCCCGCAAGTACCTGTTCCGCCTGCATGACGGCCTGTTCATCGAAAGCGTACTCATTCCCGAGGACAACCACCACACCCTGTGCATCTCCAGCCAGGTGGGCTGCGCCCAGGGCTGCCGGTTCTGCATGACGGCCCGCGGGGGGCTGACACGCAACCTCACCATGGGGGAGATCACTGCCCAGATCCGCGACATCCAACGGGACGTGGCCGGAAAAAACCGGCTGAGCAACATCGTGTTCATGGGCATGGGCGAACCCCTGGCCAACCTGCGCGAGGTACTGCGCGCCATCGGTGTCATGACTGACAACGACAACGGGCTGAAATTTTCCACGCGGCGCATCACGGTCTCCACGGCTGGGCTGGTGCCCGCCATGGACAAACTGGGCCGTGCCACCGGTGCCAATCTGGCGATTTCCCTGAACGCCACCGACGACCGCACACGCAGCCGCCTGATGCCCATAAACCGCAAGCACCCCCTCTCCGAGCTGATGGAGGCCTGCCGCCGCTACCCCTTGCGGCACCGCCGCATGATCACCTTCGAGTACATCCTCATGGCGGGGGTCAACGACTCCGAGGCCGACGCCCGCCGCCTGGCAAAACTACTGCGCCCCCTCCGGGCCAAAATCAACCTGATCCCCTTCAACGAACACGCCGCCAGCGACTTCAAGCGCCCAGCCGACGAGGTGATTCTGCGCTTTCAGCAGATCCTGCACGACAGCAACTACACCGCCATCATACGCCGCAGCAAGGGACAGGACATCGGCGCCGCCTGCGGCCAGCTGCGCGCCAACCAGTTGACATCCGCCTGACAACGCCCGTGGCCTGTTGATCACGTACCGTCTATATCCTGCTGCTACTCCTCTGTGCCTTTGCCCCTCTGCGCCTCTCTGTTTTTAAACCATCAGCTGCTGGACATCTGCCGGGGACACCCCCATGACGCGCATGCTGCGACGACCCTGGGGGGAAGTCACCCGCACCGGTACCGGTTCATTGGGGGGCGCCTTGCTGTAGCCCACACACAGGCTGGCGGCCATGAAGCGCCCCCCCTCACCGCCACCAGGCGGAACCAGCACCAGGGGGCCGGGATACCCTTCCACCTTCATCAGGGTGTCCCGGCCGGGGTCCGCATACCGCTGGATGCATTCGTTGTCCGCCAGGGTGCGCCCCACGATGACCTTGGTGCCGTCTTTGAGCCGGAAGTGCCGGCCGTATCGGAGCAGGTGGAGTTCGTTTTCGGTGACTTCGGAGCGGTGCTCGAAAAGATCCCTCAACCGGCTGGAATAGCCCTTGTCCGTGAGCAGGCAGCCGCCGGCCGGTGCCGGGTATTCGGTGACCCCCCACTGCTGCGCCAGCGCTATCTGCGCCTTGCGCGACCGCCCGGTGATATCCAGCAGCTGTTGGCGGTCCACCAGTCCTTCCTGTTCGGGGCGGGTTTCGGGCAGCCGCCGGGCGCTGAGCGGACGAAGGATGTACCCGTCCGCGCCCGAGTGTTTTTCCACATAGCGCAGGGAGGAGCGCGTCTGGGACATGGGCCGCTGGCCGAGCACCTCCCCGCTGAAGAGAAAATCAAAGCCCTCCCGCTGCATGATTTCGGCCGCCAGACGAAACATGAGCGCGTGGCAGTCCATGCAGGGGTTCATGTGCTGGCCGTACCCGCAGTTGGGGTTCTTGAGCATCGCCAGGTAAGGCTCGAAGATATTCATGACCCGCAGGGGCACACCGGTATGCCGGGCGGCACGGCGGGCCTTGTCGGCTGAGAAAAAGGGGGTCTCGAATGTCACCCATTGGACTTCGATACCCTGGCGCCGCAACACTAGGGCCGCCAGGATGCTGTCCAGACCGCCGGAGCAAAGCCCCAGGGCGCGCACTTTATTTGTTTCACCGGTCATACCGTTAAATGTCCTGTTCATCCTGCCGTGAAAATTTCAGTGGACGGGGGTGGAGGCATTGTCAGAGTTATTGAATTACTTAAGGACGTCCCCCTAGGGAAGGACGTCCCCCTAAGGAAAAAGGGCTAATGCAGCGCCCCGATTCATCCGATAAACCTGTTCGAACGGTCCCGGCATCCGTAAGAGGCGACTCCCAACCCAAAAAATATTCAGATGAATAATTTTCTGTTTTTATTTTTGAATATTGTCGGCAACCTCTTTCTCATTACAGTAAGAATTCAAGTATCGAAATTCAAAATATTTTTCAGGTGCCCATGAAAATCGAATGCCCACACTGCCACAGGCGCTATCGCATTAAAGATGAGAAACTGCCCATGGGCCAAAAAATCGCCTTCCCCTGCCCGGCCTGCAAGGCACCCATCGATCTTGACCTGCGGGAAAGGCCGGGCACGGAAAGCGTACCGCCGGTGCCCCCCCGCACGACAGCCGATCCGGAAGCTGCCGGCCGACTGAAAACCGAACTCCTGCACCAGTGGGAGGACCTTCCCCCCATGCTGGAAGTGCTGATAAACACCCGGCGCATTCTCGATGATCCCAATGCCAGTCTGAAGCGGGTGGCCGGCGTTGTCGAAACCGATCCCGCCCTGGCCGCCAAGCTGCTCAAGATCGCCAATTCAGCTTTCTACGGCCTCAGCGGCAGTGTCTCCTCCGTGCAGCACGCCGCCGTCGTCCTGGGCCATAAAACCCTGGAGGAGGCGGTCACCATGGCAAGCACATCTGATTTCCTGGGCAAGGAGCTGCCCGGCTATGAACTGGCCGCGGGGGACCTCTGGCGCCACTGTCTGATAGTGGCCGTGGGCAGCCGCCGGCTGGCCTTGAAAAAAATACCCAAAATGGAAAATGACGCCTTCTCGGCCGGTCTGTTCCACGACCTGGGGAAAATCATACTCGATCCCCATGTGGCCAGGGAAAAAGCGCAGCTGCAGCGACGCGTAACCGAGGGCGGGCGCAGCCCCGTGGCAGCCGAAAAAGAGGTGTTCGGCTTCGACCATGCCGACCTGACCGCCAGCCTGTGTGAGAACTGGAACTTTCCGCAGGCCCAGGTTTTGGCCATCAAGCATCACCACGCGCCCTCCACGTCGGGTGATGACATGCTGGCCCACATTCTCCACGTGGTGGACGCCGCCGACACGGCCGCAGGGCACGAAGAGGAACCGGATTCCGGCGCCTCCGTGATGGAACCAAGCGCCCTGTCTTGTATAGACATCGATGAAAAAGAACTGGCCCAAGTGATGCAGGCGGCCGCCGAATCCGTCGATGCGATCACCGGCGCCCTGTCGTCCGTGGCATAGGCAGCGCCTGGGGCCAACACGGTTCCGGCCCAGGGGAACCGGTCGGCCTGTCCGCGTTATTGAATTATTTAAGGATGTCCCCCTTTATCAGGCCGTTGACGGTGTCGACGACATCCTGGTTGGTAAATGGTTTCACGATATAGGCATCCGCCCCCAGCACCAGCCCCCTGGCGATGTCTTCCTCGCTGCCCTTGGCGGTCAGGAACACGACCCGGATACCGCGCCATTGGGGTTTCAGTCTCAGGATTTCACACACCTCGTAGCCGTCGATGCCCGGCAGCATGATATCGAGCAGAATCAGGTCCGGCTGAAACTTGGGGATGCTCTCGATGGCCTCTTCGCCGCTGCGGGCCACCTGCACTTCGTACCCGTTCTGTTCCATCAGAAACTCCAGCGCCACGACGATGCTGGGGTCATCATCCACGATCATTACTTTAGGGGGCATGGACGAACCTTCGATCACATCCGGTTGGTCTGCAGGTACTCCTCCAGACGGTGCTCCTTGCCAAACACGTACAGAATCAGGGCTGCCCGAATGTACATCCCATTGCGCAGCTGCCGCCAGTACATGGCGCGCGGATCGGCATCCAGGGCGGGATCGAGCTCGAAGCGCCGCGGCAGGGGATGAAGAATGACGGCGTCTTCTTTCATGTGCGAGACGTTTTTCCGGGTCAGATGATAGCGCGTGTAATCCACCCGGCTGGACTCGCCGGAAACATCGTACTCGTCCTGCACGCGCGTCATGTAGAGGCTGTCCACCAGCGGCAGCGCCTCTTCCAGGCTGTCGGTCTTGTGCACCCTGACACCCTTGTCCAGCAGATAGGCTTCCAGCTCGGGCGAAATCTGGAATTCAGTCGGCGCGGCGAAGATCATTTCGATATCGCTGTAACGTGTCAGCAGGTAAGCCACCGAACGCACCGCCCGCCCGCGTAGCAGGTCGCCCACAAAACCGTATACCTTGCCGGAGATGCCCCCCCGGTCCTGGAAAGAGCGGTGCAGGGTGTACAGGTCCAGCAGGGCCTGGGTGGGATGCTGGTCCTTGCCGCTGCCGCCGTTGAAGATGGGCACATCACGACCGCTGAACTTGAACAGATAGGCCATGTACTCGCAGAAACCCGGTTTGGCGTCCCGCATGATGATCAGATCGAAATAGCTGGAAAAGGTCCGCAGGGCGTCTTCCTGGCTTTCGCCTTTCATCTCCGAAGACAGGGAGGGATCGCGGACCTCGCCCGTACGCATGCCCACGATCTGGCAGGCCGACAGAAACGACAGGAAGGTGCGTGTGGAGGGCTGCGTAAAATACAGCATGGCCCGCTTGTGGCGCAGCAGGGAGGCAACAAAGTCCGTTCCCGCGGGATGTCGTGAAATCTGCTTGATGCGGTCGGCGATATCGAAAAGATTTTCCATGAACTCCCGGCTGAACTGCTGGGAAAGCATGACATCGTAAATCCGGCCGTCCTTTTCGTAATAGGGCAGCCTGTCATCCAGCGGCTGCCGCAGGTATTCCTCCCTGGCCATGATCTCTGCGGACATCTCTTCCTCCTTGCTGAAATATGCAGTTACGCCATCTATACCACAGCGCAGGCGGCAATCTCAACATGAGAAACACATGCATTTCCGATTGGCAACCGAATCCCCCTGTGGTAGCTTATTCAGGTGTCAGGTGTCAGGTGTCAGGTGTCAGGTAAAAAAACCGGGGACATCGTGCTGGGCATGTCAAGCGGGATAACAAGCCACCGTGGGCACTTTTTGCCTGCAACGCTTTCAGGTGTCGAGAAAGTACAGTCAGGAGACGTGCAATGAAACGTGATTTTATACATGTTACCGATTTTACGAGTGATGAAATCAGGGAACTGCTGGAGTTGGCCGCGAAAGTCAAGGCCCGCCTGAAGCGCGGCGAGGACTTCAGGCCGTTCCGCGGCAGGACCATGGCCATGATCTTCGCCAAGCCGTCGGCCCGCACGCGGGTCTCCTTCGAAACCGGTTTCTACCGCTTGGGCGGCCACGCCCTCTACCTCAATCCCAAGGACATCGAGGTGGGCAAGCGCGAAGCCCCCAGGGACATCGCCCGGGTCCTCAGCCGCTTTAACGACATGCTCATGGCGCGGCTCTTCGACCATGAACACATCCTCGAATTCGCCCGGCATGCCACCATTCCGGTCATCAACGGCCTGACCGACTACAACCATCCGTGTCAGATCATGGCCGACATCTTCACCCTGTCGGAACATCTGGGCCGCATAGACGACCTGAAAATCGTCTATGTGGGAGACGGCAACAACATCGTGCACTCCTGGCTGCGCCTGGCCGCCCGTCTGCCCATGGCGTTCACCTGTGCCTGCCCCCCGGGATACGAGCCCGACGCCGACACCGTGGCGCTGGCACGCGAGGCCGGGCTTTCCAGCATCGAGATCACCCACGATCCCCGTGCAGCGGTGCGGGATGCCGACGTCATTTACACCGACGTGTGGGCGTCCATGGGACAGAAACACGAATTCGAGGAACGCGTAAAGCGCTTCCGGGGATTCCAGGTGGATGCCGACCTGATGGCCGCCACGGGCAGGGAAACCCTCTTCATGCACTGCCTGCCGGCCCAGCGGGGTGTGGAAGTCACCGATGAGGTGCTGGAATCCGAGGCCTCCATCGTTTTCGACCAGGCCGAAAACCGCATGCACGCCCAGAACGCCATCATGCTGAAAATAGCCGGCAAGACCTGATGCTTCCGTAAGTTCCACGGCGGGGCGACCGTCCCGTCAGGGGGGATCCTGCAACCCAGGCGCCATTTCGTCTGTTTCGTGTCTCCCGCGGGGTTCGTGGGTGAAAAATAAAAGTGCGGCGCTAAAGTCCTTCCCCTTTCCTGCCGAAAATTCCTGCGGGAGCCGTTGCCTGAAAAGCAGGATTTCGGTCTACCTCTTCCCGATTACAACACACCACATTTGAGGACAAACAGATGACCGTATTGTTCGTCGTTCTCGGCCTGGCAGCGCTGCTGGCCGGGGGTCTTGTCGTAATCTACAACGCGCTGGTGCGGCTGCGCAACATGGTGCGCGAGGGCTGGAGCGGCATCGACGTTCAGCTGAAAAGGCGCGCCAACCTGATTCCCAACCTGATCGAAACCGTCAAGGGCTACATGCGGCACGAGAGCGACCTGCTGAGCCGGGTTACGGCGCTGCGCACCGAGAGCCTCAATGCCCGCAGCATTGGGGACAAGGCCCGCGCCGAAAGCGCGCTCTCCCGTTCGCTGGCCAACGTACTGGCCGTGGCCGAGGGCTACCCCCAACTGAAGGCCAGCGGAAATTTCCTCGATCTACAGGCCCGGCTGGCGGCGGTGGAAGAGGACATCCAGCTGGCCCGCCGCTACTACAACGGCACCGTGCGCAACCTGAACATCCGGGTCGAGTCGTTTCCCAGCAACCTGGTGGCCTCTTTTTTCGGTTTCCGGCAGGCCGAGTTTTTCGAAATCGAGGATCCGGCCCAGCGGGAGGTGCCGGAAGTTACCTTCTAGTTTGACCCGCATCACGGGAGGTTCCATGAAAAGATCAAAGACTTCCGGAGTCGTCATCATAACGCTGATCCTGCTCGGCTTCTGCGGTTTTGTGTCTCCGGGGTCGGCATCGGTCCAGGAGCGCATCCTGAACTTCGACAGCCGCATCCGGGTGCAGGCCAACGGCGACCTGACCGTCACCGAATCCATCCACGTGCAGTCCGCCGGCCGGAAAATCCGCCACGGCATCTACCGAGACTTTCCCACCCGTTACATCGACCGCCGCGGGCTGTCCCACCGCACCGGCTTCCAGGTCCTGTCGGTGAGCCGCGACGGCCGGCCCGAACCGTTTCACACCAAAAAGCTGTCCAACGGCATCCGGATTTACCTGGGCAGCAAAAACCGTACCCTGCCCCCGGGCACCTACACCTACCGGCTCACCTACCGCACCACCCGGCAGATCGGCTTCTTCCCCGACTTCGATGAACTGTACTGGAATGTCACCGGCAACGACTGGGATTTCGTCATCGACCACGCCAAAGCGGTCGTCCGGCTGCCGCCCGGCGCCGAACTGCTGCGTCAAGCCGCCTACACCGGCCGTAGCGGCGCCAAAGGAGAACAGTTCATTTTCGACACCGACGAGGAGGGCCATCCGGTCTTTGTCACCACCGGGCCTCTGCGCCCCCGGGAAGGCCTGACCATTGCCGTGGCCTGGCCCAAGGGTCTGGTGGCAGAGCCCACGGAAATCCAGAAACTCGGCTTTCTGGTCAAAGACAACCTGACCGCCGTGCTGGCCCTGGCCGGGCTGGTGCTGCTGCTGGGGTACTACCTGCTGGCCTGGGTAAAAGTCGGCCGCGACCCGGCGCAGGGCACCATCATCCCCCTGTTCGCACCGCCGGAAGGTTTTTCGCCGGCCGCCACCCGCTTTGTGCGGCGCATGGGATTCGATCACAAGGCCTTCGCCGCCGCCATCGTCAACCTGGCCGTCAAGGGCGCCATCCGCATCGAGGAAGACGAAAAGGGCGTCTTCACCCTGGAAAAAATCGCCTCCAGGCAACCCCGCAATCTATCCCGGGGAGAGCGCCAGGTGCTCGCCAGGCTGTTTGGCGTCTACAACCGTATCCAGCTCAAGAACAAAAATCATCAAAAGATTCAGCGCTCCATCAAAGCCCTCAAACAGTGGCTCAATGCCGAATTTGTCCGCATCTATTTCAACTACAACTTCCGCTACCTGGTGCCGGGTGTGATCATCACCGTCGCCACCCTGGGCGCCGTCATCCTGACCGCCGCCGATCGGGCACTGGCCCTTTTCATGGGCGTCTGGCTCAGCATGTGGACCATGGGCTGCACCATGCTGACCATAAAGGTGTTTCGCGCCTGGCAGGGTGCCGGCAGCGGCATACGGCAAATCGTTCCCCGCTTCGGCGCCTTGGCCGCTCTGCTGTTTGCTTTGCCCTTTTATGCCGGCGAGATTTTTGGTATCATGCAGTTTACCAGAGCCGTATCAGTGCCGGCGGCCCTTGTTTTCCTGCTCCTGGTGGTCGTCAACGTCGTCTTTTATCACCTGATCAAGGCGCCCACCCTGAGGGGACGTCGCGTCATGGACCAGATCGAGGGGTTCCGGAAGTACCTGGCAGTGGCGGAAAAAGAGCGCCTGAACATCCTCAATCCCCCGGAAAAGACAGCGGCGCTTTTTGAAAGGTATCTGCCCTACGCCATGGCGCTGGATGTGGAAAACCAGTGGGGCCAGCAATTCACCCGCGAACTGGCGGTCAGGGACCGGCAGACAGGCTACCGGCCTTCATGGTACTCGGGAAACGGGTTTTCGTCTTCCGGCCTGAGCGGCTTTACCGCCGTCCTGGGCGGTGCCTTCAGCGGCGCCGTTGCCGCCGCCTCGACCGCTCCGGGGTCGTCATCGGGCAGCGGCGGGGGCGGCTCCTCCGGCGGGGGCGGCGGGGGGGGCGGGGGCGGGGGGTGGTAATGCGCCCTGAAACCCGGCGTTACTGACAACCCGATTTTACGCCCCCGCCGGTTTGTAAAATCGAAACCTCAAGAAAACCATGCCGGGCTGCGGACAATACCCGCCTTGGGAGAGAAAGATTTCTCAGTGTCAGATCACAATCCGGCCAGCCGCGATCTTTCCCTTCCGGCCGCCTTTTTCACCGTTTTCCTGTGCGTCCTATTCGGCGCCAACGCCGTGGCCATCAAGATCAGCCTGGTCGGTCTGGGGCCCTTCACCACGGCGGCCATCCGGTTTTCCATCTCATCCCTGGCCATCTTCGTGTGGGCCAAGGCCACCGGCCGGCCCTTTGCCTTCCGGCGCGACAAGATCGCGGACATGCTATTCGTGGCGGTGCTCTTCACGGCCCAGCTCTCGCTTTTTTACGTGGGTCTCAGCAAGACCAACGCCTCGCGGGGCACACTGATCGCCAACCTGCAGCCCTTTTTCACGCTGTTTCTGGCTCACCTCTTCATCCCGTCGGACCGCATCACCCTGCGCAAGCTGATCGGCATCCTGATGGGGTTTTCGGGCATCGCCTTCGTTTTCCTGGAAAAAAAGGGGATCTCGGCCGAATTTCGCAGCGGCGACCTGATCATGCTGTGCGCCACTTTTCTGTGGGCCCTGAGTGCGGTGTACGTCAAACGCATCATCGATGACTTCAGGCCCTTTCAGCTGGTGTTCTATCCCATCGTCCTGTCGATACCGGTCTTTCTGGTGGAGGCCCTGCTGTGGGATGCCCGCATGGTGGTCTCTCTTAATGCCAGCGTGGTGGGTGCCGTTCTCTACCAGAGCCTGGTCACCGCCGCCTTTGGCTTCGTGGCCTGGAACAGCCTGCTGCAGCGTTACGGCGCCGTGGCCCTGCACTCCTTCCTGTTCATCATGCCCGTCTCCGGGGTTGTGCTGGGCGGCCTCGTCCTGCATGAACCCATTACCCTCAGAATCCTCCTGGCCCTGGCCTTCATCGTCACGGGTATCCTGATCATTCACTACCGCCCCGGCCGGCGCATCTGGCCCTTTTTCCTTTACAGGGGCTGAACAAATGCGGTAAGCGTTCGCCGGGCACCGCATCTGCCGTGTTGCCGGGCACCTGGCGTACAACAGGTAACTGTCCATGCACCACGATACCGTAAAATCCGACCTTCTTCTGCTGCTGGCGGCCGCCATCTGGGGGTTTGCCTTCGTAGCCCAGCGCATCGGCATGGACTACATCGGCCCCTTTACCTTCAACGGTATCCGTTTCGCCCTGGGGGCGCTGTCGCTGGTGCCGCTGGCGGTTTTCAACCGCAAGCAGCCGCTGTCCACGGCCCGTACGGCCTTCAAGTCGAAAGCCGCTTTTCTGTACGGCGGACTGCTGGCTGGCACGGTGCTGTTTGCCGGTGCCTCGCTGCAGCAGGTGGGGCTTATCTACACCACGGCGGGCAAGGCTGGTTTCATCACCGGACTGTACGTGGTGATCGTCCCCATGCTGGGTTTGCTGGGCAGGCAGCGCACCGATGCCGGCACCTGGCTGGGTGCCCTGCTGGCCGTCTGGGGCCTCTACCTGCTGAGCATCAAGTCCGCGACCTTTGCCATTTCCACCGGCGACCTGCTGGAAATCATCGGAGCGGTCTTCTGGGCCGTGCACGTGATCGTGATCGGTTGGCTCTCCCCCCGCACCGACACCGTGCGCCTGGCCATCACGCAATTTGCGGTCTGTTCCCTGCTCAGCCTGGGAACGGCCTTTTTCATCGAGACCGTGTCCCTGGCCGCCATCCGGCAGGCGGCCATCCCCATCCTGTACGGCGGACTGCTGTCGGTGGGGGTCGCCTACACCCTGCAGGTGGTCGTCCAGCGCAGGGCCCATCCCTCCCACGCGGCCATCATTCTGAGCCTGGAGGCCGTTTTCGCCGCCCTGGGCGGATGGGTCGTTTTAAATGAAACCCTTTCCCTGCGGGCCGGCATCGGCTGCGCGCTGATGCTGGCGGGGATGCTGCTTTCCCAGCTGTGGGGGATGAAAACGGCCGCCGCGCAACCATAAAGAAGACCCCAAGAAGCAAACGTTTCCCGTTAACAGCACATGGAGGGCTTTCAAATGGATAAAAATGTTCCCCTTCCGACCCTGCACGACATTGTTTCGGCCCGCCGGCACGTTTACCGGCACCTGCAGCCCACACCCCTGATTCATTACCCCACCCTGAGCGCACTGGTGGGCACCGACGTGTGGATAAAACACGAAAACGCCCAGCCGGTGGGCGCCTTCAAGGTGCGCGGCGGCCTCAACCTGGCGGCCAACCTGACGGAAGAAGAGCGCCGGGGCGGCCTTTTCACGGCGTCCACGGGCAACCACGGCCAGAGCATCGCCTTTGCCGCGCGCGCCCACGGTATCGCGGCCACCATCGCCGTGCCCGAAGGCGCCAACCCCGGCAAGGTGGCGGCCATGCGGGGCCTGGGGGCCGATGTTCTGTTTCACGGCCCGGATTTCGACACCGCCCGGGAGTGGATCATGGCCGTGGCCAACGAGAAAGGGGGCCGTTTCGTGGGTCCCACCGAGGAGCTGCTGATCGGCGGTGTGGGCACTTACGGCCTGGAAATCGTCGAAGAGCTGCCGGAGGTGGACACCATCATCGTGCCCGTGGGAGCCGGCAGCGGCGCCTGCGGCACTTGTATCGCAGCCAAGGGTATCAACCCCTCCATCGAGGTCATCGCCGCCCAGTCGGCCCAGGCCCCCGCCATGCAGTTGAGCTGGAAGGAAAGCCGCCTGATCACGGCCGATATGAACACTTTCGCCGAAGGAGTTGCCACCCGCGTGCCCTTTGAAAACACCCAGCGCATCATGCGCCGTTTCCTGGACGACTTCGTGCTGGTGGACGACGCCGACATCAAAAACGCCATCGTCACGCTGCTGGAGCACACCCACCACCTGGCCGAGGGGGCCGGCGCCATCTCCCTGGCGGCGGCACTCAAGCTGCGGGACCGCCTGGCCGGTAAAAAGGTGGCCCTCGTGTTGAGCGGCGGCAACTTGTCCATGGACCAGCTGCGCACCATCCTGTTGGAAAACCACAGCTGATGGACCCGGCAAACGCCTCCGATGTCCGCTCGCAGTGGCTGCCGGTGTACACGCTGGAAGATGCGCTCAAGTACACGAGCAAAGGGGCAGAGGCACAAAGGCACAAAGGGATGGAATAGGTAACATTATGAAAAAATTAGCTCTTATTATATCGGCAGCCATGCTGCTGGGCGTTCAGATGGCCGGCTGTTCCGGCAGTGACACCGAATCAAAGGACGAGAAATCGGTCACCCAGAAAGTTGCCGATGAGGCCGTCAAGGAAATGCGTGCACCCCTGGAAAAGGCGCGCGACGTCAAGCGGCAAGCCGAGGAGCGCCTGGGCAAAATGCAGAAGGATCTGAAAGAATAGACTGTTTTACCAGCCGCCCACGGACAACGGACCACTGACGGTCCCCATGTCTTTTGTGTGCCTGCGGGTTTGTGGCTGATTCTATTTTTTCAGCTGTTCAAGGTAGTTCTGGTAAATATCGTAATCGCCGCGGGAGAAGAGTACGAAATAGACCTCTTCGAGGCCGTCTTCCTTCTCCAGGAAGTCCCGGGTGGTGTCCACGGCGATCCTGCAGGCATCTTCGATGGGGTAGCCGTACACGCCGCAGCTGATGGCCGGAAAAGCGATGGCGCGCACCCCGTGCTGTTTCGCCAGCGACAGGCTGTTGCGGTAGCAGCTCTTGAGCAGGTTTGCAGAGCGGACGGGATCGCGGTAAACCGGCCCCACGGTGTGGATGACGTACTTGGCCGGCAGCCGGTAACCCTTGGTGATGCGCGCTTCCCCGGTGGGGCAGCCGCCCAGGGTGCGGCACTCCTCCAGGAGCTGCGGTCCGGCGGCCCGGTGAATGGCGCCGTCCACCCCGCCGCCTCCCAGCAGCTTGGTGTTGGCGGCGTTGACGATGGCGTCGACTTCCATTTTGGTGATATCTCCCTGCACCACCTTCATACGTTCCAGTACGTCCATACCCGCTCCTCCTTGAACCTAAAGATCATACAGTGTTTCGTCGCGCCGGGGCGGTCTGCGCCGGGCGCCTGCCCGCCGCCCCTTCTGTCCCGGGAGGATGAAGGGGTCTTCACCTTCCAGCAAATCCCCCATCTCCGCTTCGATCTGGTCAGGGTCCTCTCCGGCTTCCATGCGCCGCAGGGCTTCCTCCATGGCAGGCCCCATTTGCAGCCCGGTCATGTCGGTGAGCTTGCGCATCAGGTTGGCGCCCTGCCTGGGATCGTCTTCGTTGATGTTTTCGGCCTCGGCCGCCAGCACGGCCATGGCCTTCTCCATCTTGCTCTCGTCGAAGGGCAGATCGTCGAGGCCGTCGTCGTCTTCCTTGGCACGGCCGGTGATGGCAAAGGCCGACATCTGGCGCGACAGCTTGGGTGTCTTACAGCGGGGGCAGTTGGGAATCTTGGTGGTGTTGATGGTGCGGCTGAAAAAGTTGAATATGGTGTGGCACTGCTGGCAGTAGAATTCGTAGATCGGCACAACAAGTCCTCCCTTTTCAGCGGTTGGGGTTCACATGACAGCTGTCAGGTATCAGGTATCAGGTATCAGGTATCAGGTATCAGGTATCAGGTATCAG
>CAYUAQ010000044.1:0-30058 GCA_964442705.1 uncultured Desulfobacteraceae bacterium | reverse complement strand
CGTAGCCCACTACCCCCTCAAGATAGCGTGTCTACCAAATTCCACCACTTCGGCAAATAGGCGTGTTTCTACTGTTTGTTCTGCTCGGCCGGCTGGGCCGCGCTGTTCTGCCCGGCCGGGGCGGCGGCTTTTTCGTCCGCCTTGGTTGCCGGGGCCGCCTGCTGCTGCGTGCCGGCCGGCTGGCTCTGCATGATCGACTTTCCCGTCTTGTTGGAGGAAAGATAGGCGATGCTCAGGGACGTCAGCATGAAGACGATGGCCGCCGCGGTGGTGGCCTTGGTCAGAAAGGTTGACGCCCCGGTGCTGCCGAACAGGGTCTGGCTGCTGCCGCCGCCGAAGGCGGCCCCCATGTCGGCACCCTTACCGGTCTGCAGCAGCACGATCAGGATCAGTGCGATGCAGACGATTACATGTATGATGATCAGAATCGTTGTCATTTGCGTCTCTGCAGTTACCCGTTAAAATAGACCAGCCGGCTGAAGGTCTCGGCGTCCAGGCTGGCGCCGCCCACAAGGGCGCCGTCCACGTCCGGCAGGGCCATCAGCTCCTTGACATTGGCCGGCTTGACGCTGCCGCCGTAAAGGATGCGCATGGCGGCGGCCAGCGAAGCGCCGAAAAGCGCCTCGATGCGCGACCGCACATAGGCGTGTACCTCCTGAGCCTGCTGGGGGGTGGCCGCCTTGCCGGTGCCGATGGCCCAGACGGGTTCATAGGCGATGACCAGCGTAGCCAGATCCTCTGAAAAGTAACTTTCTAACCCTTTTTGAATCTGTTTGTCAAGCACTGAGAGTGTCTTTTCCGCCTCGCGCTCGCTTTCGGATTCCCCGATGCAGAACACGGGCACCAGGCCGGCATGCAGGGCGGCGCCGATCTTGCGGTTGACGGTTTCATCGTTTTCGCCGAAGAACTGGCGGCGCTCGGAGTGGCCGATGATCACATAACGGCATCCGGCCGACACCAGCATGGGCGCCGAAACCTCGCCGGTGAAGGCGCCCTGTTCCTCCCAGAAAAGATTCTGGGCGCCCAGACCCACCAGGGTTCCCCGAATGACCTGGGATACCGGGGCCAGGGCGGTGAAGGCCGGGGCGATCATGACGTCGACGCCCCGGGCGTCGGCTACCAGCTTGGCCAGCTGCCCGGCGGTTTCAACGGACTCGGCCACGGTCTTGTGCATTTTCCAGTTGCCGGCGATCAGCGGTGTGCGTGGTGACATTTAGCAGCCTCCCTACCTGTTAAAGGTCTCGGTTTTGAAAAAAGATCCCCGTTTCCCCGGCCCGCTACAGCTGACCCCCGATCATCACGGCCAGGTCCACCATGCGGTTGGAATAGCCGCTTTCGTTGTCGTACCAAGACAGCACCTTGACCATGTCTTCGATCACGTGGGTGGTGGGGGCATCCACGATGGACGACAGCCGGTTGCCGTTGTAATCCGAGGAAACCAGCGGCAGTTCGCTATAGCCCAGGATGCCGGCCAGCACCCCCTCCGAGGCTTCCCGCAGGGCGTCGTTGACATCGGCGACGTTGATGCCGCTTTTTTCCACGGTGGCCACTAGGTCGACGATGGACACGTTGGGCGTCGGCACGCGGATGGCCAGGCCGTTGAGCTTGCCCTCCAGTTCCGGCAGCACCAGCGCCACGGCGCGGGCGGCGCCCGTGGTGGTGGGGATCATGGACAGGGCCGCGGCCCGGGCGCGGCGCAGGTCCTTGTGGGGAAAGTCCAGCAGCCGCTGGTCGCCGGTATAGGAGTGGATGGTGGTCATCAGCCCGTGCTTGAGCCCGAAATTTTCCAGCAGCACCTTGGCCACCGGCGCCAGGCAGTTGGTGGTGCACGAGGCGTTGGAGATGATGTCGTGCCGCCGGGGGTCGTACTGGTTGGAGTTGACGCCCATGACGATGGTGATGTCCGGGTTGGTGGCCGGGGCCGAGATGATCACCTTGCGGGCGCCGGCCGAGAGGTGCTTGGCGGCGTTGTCGCGGTCCCGGAAAAGACCCGTGCACTCGGCCACGATGTCCACACCCATGCTCTTCCAGTCGATGCTGCCAGGGTCTTTCACCGAAGTGATGACCACTTCACGCCCGTCGACTTCGATAGCGCCGTCTCCGGCTTTTATCTCGGCGGCCAGTTTGCCGTGCACCGAGTCGTAGGTGAGCAGATGGGCCATGGTGGGGGCGTCCATGAGGTCGTTGATGGCCACCACCTCGATTTCGGGCCGGTCCAGCGCGGCCCGGAACACCAGTCTGCCGATGCGGCCGAAACCATTGATACCGACTTTTATGGTCATTTTCCCTCTCCCTGTTTTTTGGGTTTTTGAGTTGATGTACCTGCGGCCCGAAGGGCGAATTCCCCTCTTCAACCGCGTTTGTTTCCCTTCAGGATGCCGCTGGCCAGCGAAATGCTCTTCCTGCCGAAAGACTCCAGACAGGTGGCCAGTTCGCCCAGCGGCATGTTCTCGCGAGAATTCAGGGCCTTTATGACGATGGGCAGGTTGACGCCCGAGATGACATCCACCTTGCCCTCCTCTAAGAAGGAGTAGCTGAGGTTGGAAGGTGTACCCCCGAACATGTCGGTGAGGACCAGGACGCCCTCGTTGTGGTTTACCGCCTTGATGCCCTCTTCGATCATGCGCCGCAATTTTTCGGCGCTTTCGTTCAGATCGATGGAAACCGGTACGATGGATTCGGGCCGACGTCCGAGGATCGATTCGGAGGCATCGATCAGTGCCTGCCCAAGTTCTCTGTGGGTGACGATTACCAGTCCTATCATGTGTTTGGGGTCTCCCATCCCCTATGCTATTCAGACCTCCGCAGGCCGTGCAGCCGCGGAAATTCGACCTGTCGCCGCTACGGCAGGTCGCGGCTAAAGATCAATGTCACGGTGATGCAGCTCGATTTCGTCGATGGTCTTCTTCAGATGCTCGTATAGGTTTTCCGCAATGGTGACCGAGCGGTGCTTTCCGCCCGTGCAGCCCACGCCGATGGTCAGGTACTTTTTCCCCTCGCGTCGGTAGAGCGGAAGCAGATAATCCAGCAGGGCGGTGTATTTTGCAAGAAAAAGTTCCGTCTCCGGGTGGCTGAATATGAATTTTCGAACCGCTTCGGAGCGGCCGTCCAGTTCTCTGAGTTCGGCGACAAAATACGGATTGTCCAGAAAACGCACATCCACCACCAGGTCGACGTCTCCGGGAAGGCCGTACTTGAAGCCGAATGACAGCACCTGCACCCGCATGGTTGCTGTGGCATTTCGCTTGCGGGCCAACTCTTCCATCACCGCCCGCAGCTGATGGACGCTGAAAAACGATGTGTCGATGATGCGGGTGGCCAGCGCCCTGATGGGCCTGAGGCATTCTTTTTCAAAACGTATCTTTTCGATCAGTCGTCTGCCGCCCGCAACGGGGTGGGGCCGCCGGGTCTGGCTGAAACGGTGCAGCAGAATGTCGTCCTCGGCTTCCAGGAAGACGATTTCCAGCGCATGGCCGCTACGTTCCATCGCTTCGAAAACGCCCGGAAAGGAATCGGTAAACCCGCTTTCACGCAGATCCATGACAAAGGCGAAGCCGGCGGCCCGCTCATTGTCGGCCGTCTGCAGGGCCATGAACTGCAGCAGCAGCGCCGCCGGCATGTTGTCCACGCAATAATAGCCGGCGTCTTCGAGAGCCGCCATGGCGGTGTGTTTCCCGGCGCCCGAGCATCCGGTGATGATGATGAGTTCGGTCGGTTTCACTTCAGACAGAAAAGAGGCCATGCCGGAAGACGGTGGGCCTCCTGATCACATGTCAGCGATTAAAATTCTTCGTCATGTTCTTCGATGATCGCGTAGACCTCATCCCGGTCCTCGGCCTTGAGCAACCGTTCGCGGAAGGGGTCGTCTTTGAGGATGCGGGATATCCTGGCCAGCATCTTGAGATGCAGTCCGGTCGAGTCTTCCGGCGTCACCAACAGGAAAAAGATATACGTCAGGCGGCCGTCGATGGATTCGAAATCGACGCCCTTGCGGCTCAGGCCGAAGCCCAGAACCAGGTTTTCCAGATTTTTCAACTTCCCGTGGGGGATGCCGATGCCGCCCCCGATCCCGGTGCTGCCCAGACGTTCCCTCTCGATCAGTACCTCGATGAGCTGTTTTTCATCGACTCCGGCAATGAGTGCCACGGGACGTACCAGCTCCTCGATCACCCCGCTCTTGTCAGTGGACTTCAGGCCGACGATGATGGCTTCCTTTTTCAATACGTCAAGAATTTTCATCTGATTATCACCGGGGAGTCTGCGTGTATTGGGAGTGGCAGCACCGGCCGGATATCGGCATTTGCCTTTTGCCCGCCGAACGGCATCGCCCTTGCCGGGAATCGGCGGCAGGCTTTGGGCCGTACAGGTTCCTATTTGCGGGGTTGAATCAGTCCGTAATCTCCGTCCCTGCGGCGGTACAGCACGTTCACCCGGTTGGTGCGAGCGTTGGTGAATACCAGGAAGCTGTCATCGATGAGGTCCATCTGCATGGCGGCCTCCTCGATGTCCATGGGTTTGTAGTCGATGTTTTTTATGCGTATGCGCGGTTCACGCTCTTCGCTGCTGAATTGCCCCTCGGCTGCCATTTCCTTGAGGCTGGCTCTGGCGCTGCTTCTGCGGCTGCGGACCTTTTCGCGGTTTTTTTTGATCTGTTTTTCCAGTTTGTCAAGGGCCATGTCGATGGCCGAGTACATGTCTTCGGTCTCTTCCTTGCCGATGACGGCCATGCGGTCCCCGGTGAGGTTGATTTCGGCGATGTGGCGGAATTTTTCCACCGACAGCACCACGTTGGCTTCGGCCGGGTTGTCCAGGTATTTATCGAAACGGTTGAGTTTGCTGCTGACGTATGCCTTCAAATTTTCAGAGGGGTCAAGATTTTTAAAGGTTACCGACGTCTGCATACCTCTCATCTCCTTTTTCGGTATTTGAAATGGTGGAAGTAAATTCGGCTGACAGCGGCGGCCGGTTCTTGGCACAGGGGTCCGGAGGCCGACGCGTCAATACTGTCTCCGCTTGTTCGATGGCAGCACCTTGAGCATTTCGCGGTACTTGGCCACCGTGCGCCGGGCGATGTTGATGTTGTACTTCTTGAGGATTTCGGAGATCTGGCTGTCGCTGTATGGTTTGCGGCTGTTTTCTTTATCGATGATCTGACGGATCAGATCCTGCACGCTGACCGAAGCGACCGCACCACCCTGAACGCGGTTGATGGCGCTGTTGAAGAAAAATTTCAGTTCGAAAATTCCCTGGGGGCAGTGAACGTACTTGTTGGTGGTCACCCGACTGATGGTCGACTCGTGCATGCCGATGTCCTCGGCCACGTTGCGCAGAACCATGGGTTTCAGGTAGGCCACACCCTTTTCGAAAAACTCGCGCTGAAATTTCAGGATGCTCTCCATCACGCGGTAAATGGTCTTCTGGCGCTGATGGATGCTGCGGATCAGCCAGGTGGCCGACCTCATCTTTTCCTGCATGTACTCCTTGGCGCTGTCCGACAGCTTGCCGTTCTGGCTCAGTGCGCGGCGATAGTAGGAATTGACTTTCAGCCGCGGCATACCATTGTCGTTCAGCCAGATGACGAATTCGTTGTCCATCTTGTAGACGTAGATGTCCGGGATAATATGCTGGGCTTCTTCTTCACTGAACAGGCGGCCTGGTTTGGGCTCCAGGCGCTTGATGATGTCCACCGCGGCCACGACTTCTTTCATGTCCTTTTTGAGGGCGCGGCTGAGGGCCTTGAAGTTTCTGTTCTGCAGGTGATTGAGGTGGTTTTCGATGATGTCCACCACCAGGGTGTTGTCCAGCCCCAGGTGGCGTGCCTGCAACAGCAGGCACTCCCCGAGATTGCGCGCGCACACGCCGACGGGATCGAAGGTTTGCATGACTTTCAGAAATTCTTCGACCTCTGCCGGTTCGCACTGGGCGGTGGCGGCGATCTCCTCCACCGAGGTGTCCAGGTAGCCGTCGGAATTGAGGTTGCCGATAATCAGGCTGCCAATGGTCTCTTCCTTGTCGCCGGGAGCGGCCATCAGCAGCTGCCAGAGGAGGTGGTCCTGGAGGGATTCCCGGCGGGCGATGAACGACTCATAGCTGGGGGCCTCGTGCCGTTCGATTTCGTAGCTGGTGCGCCCGGGGGAATTGTACTCATCGATGTAGTTGCTCCAGTCGATATCGTCGGGCATGCGCTCTTCGATCTTGACTTCTTCCACCGTGGAGGCGCTTGCATCCGACGTCTCGGTTGCCGCTTCGGGCTGCTCGGCGGCGGTCTCCTGGACCTCTTCCAGAACCGGATTTTCCTCCAGTTCCTGCCGGATGGCATCGACCAGTTCCAGCCTGGATAGCTGCAGCAGCTTGATGGCCATCTGCAGTTGTGGGGTCATGATGAGCTGTTGCGTGAGCTTCAGCTCCTGTCTCAGTTCAAGTGCCATATTTTTTCAATGCAAGCAGAATTCGTCTCCCAGGTAAATGCGGCGGGCGATCTCGCTGGAGGCGATTTTTTCCGGCGAGCCCGCTTCGATAACCTCCCCGTTGTTCAGTATATACGCCCGGTCACAGACCTCCAGGGTTTCCCGGACATTGTGATCGGAAATCAGTATGCCGATATGGCGGCTCTTCAAATGCCCGATGATGGCCTTGATATCGATAACCGCCAGCGGGTCGATACCGGCAAAGGGCTCGTCGAGCAGTATGAAAGCCGGGTTGGTGGCCAGCGCCCGCGATATTTCCAGGCGCCTGCGCTCACCGCCGGATAGCACGCTGGCCTTCTGGTCCCAGAGCCGCTTGATACCCAGTTCCTCCAGCAGGTTGTCAGCCCGCCGGCTGATTTCTCCCCGGGAGAGTTTCATGCTCTCCAGGATGGCCGTAATGTTTTCCTTCACGGTCAGTTTCCGGAAAACCGAGTTTTCCTGGGGCAAATAGCCGATGCCCTTACGGGCCCGGATATGCATGGGATAGTCTGTTATGTCTTCATCGTCAAGAAAGACTTTCCCTCCGTTGGGGTGTATCATGCCGATGGCCATGTAAAAGCTGGTTGTTTTGCCCGCCCCGTTGGGACCCAGCAGACCCACCACTTCCCCGGAGGTCACATGCACGTCGACATCGTTGACCACCTTTCGGCCACCGTAAATCTTCACCAGGTTCTGCAGGGATAATTTCGCCACTCGGTCCGCCGTCGTGAAAACAAAGCGCCTTATTGTTTGTTGGCCTTGCCGCTCCCGGTGATGCTGCCGGGGCCGACCGTTTCGGAGAAAAATACCGCTTCCACCCGCTGGTTGCCGCTGCGCTGCACGGTGATGCGGTTGGAATTGCGATTGAAGGTTATTTTCTCTCCAGCGACGAAATTGGCTCCCTCGCTGATCTTGGCGTTTTTGCCGGTCAGAATGATATCCCCGGTTCCCGGCGTATATTCGGCCTTGTCGGCCACGGCGATGCGCTCATCGATCTTGATGATGACGTTGCCCATCGCCACGATTTTTTTAATGGACTCCTGGCCGCTTTTTTTGCCCTTGCTCTTGGCTTTTCCCTGACCTTCCATGCCCCCCTGGTAGTAGATTTTCAGCCGGTCCGAGGAGATAGTGGTGTTGGCCTGACGCACGCGCACATTGCCGATGAATTCCACCAGGTTTTTTTTCGGTTGTGATTCCAGTCGATCCGAGGTGATGTGGATCTTCTGGGATTCCCTGGTCTTGTCAGCCGTGATGGGTTTCTGGTCTCCCCTGGCGGCCATGGGTACCGTCACGCCCAAAACAAGCACTGCAATAGCAACGGCGACTGTCTTTATTTTCGTCAGGTTGCGGTTAAAGCTTAAACTTTCCACTGAGAAAACCCTCGATGTTGCCATTGAAATGGGTCGTATTGGCGTTCAGATCAAAATACAGGGAGTCGGCCATCAGGTGTGAGAGATCATCCGAAATCAGTACGGGTGTCTGGGTGAAGACCAGGCGCTTTTTATGCCGGTAGCGGAGCCGGTCGGTTTCCAGGGTAAAGTCCTGGTAACGCAGCATCACGTTTCCCATGACGTCGATGTCGTTGGTGCTGGCCCGCAGATACCCCCTGTCGGCCGTCAGGTAGGCCTTCTGCCCGTCGTCCATGAAAAAAGTCACCGCGATGTCCTGGAGGATGACTTTCTGCCCCTTTTCGACCACTTGGGCGGATTTGGCGTCCAGGCTCCACTGCACCACGCCGTCCTTGGTGGAGACATGGTGGATCTTTCCGATGGAGATGTCCGCCCCCGTGTCCGCCGGGGTAATTTCCGCCTCCTGGGTGGGTTCGGGCGCGCGGTAGGTGAGAAATATGGCCGTCACCCCTCCCAGAATGGTGATCATCACCACGATCAGGGCGGCGCGCAACTTTTTGGAGACACTGATGTACGTCATGCAAAAAACCTTTTTACAGCCTCATCCCAGAGTCCCTGGGCCTTCAGAATCCTTTCGCACATTTCCCTCACGGCACCGCACCCGCCCGCCGCCCTGGTGACCAGCTGGGCGTGATCGCGTATCAGCGGATGCGCATCGGCCACCGCAATGGCCAGCCCCACACGCCGCATGAGGGGCAGATCCGGCAGATCATCCCCCGCAAAAGCCATCTGCTGGGACGTGAGGCCGGTGCGGGCGACGATGGCTTCTACTACCTGCGCCTTGCTTTCAAGGCCGTCGTAGAGCAGCTCAATACCCAGCTCGCGGCACCGGTGCTGCAGGGCATCCGAGCGCCTGCCGGTGGCGATGGCCGTTGCAATACCGGCCATCTGAAGCAGACGGATACCCAGCCCGTCCTTGACATCGAATCTTTTAATTTCCCGACCATGGCTGTCCAGCAGCACCTCTCCGGTAGTCAGAACCCCGTCGACATCGAGTATCAGAAGACGAATCGCTTTGAGAAGGTCGGAAACCATAGCGCTGGGCCGGGCAGATACCGGGCTACGCGTACAACCGGCTTTTGCCATCAGAGTATAATCATCATTGTCTTTTTTACAAATTAAAGAGAAACGATGATCAGGTATCAGCGGTCAAGTGTCAGGTAGCAGTTTCACTTATTCCAAAACCTTTTTAATGGCCGTCAATTCCCGCAGCAGGGGTTCCACGCTGTCGAGCTGCAGGGAGTTGGGGCCGTCGCACAGGGCCCGGTCGGGGTCGGGATGAACCTCCATGAATACGCCGTCGGCACCAGCCGCCACGGCCGCCCTGGCCAGGGGTGCTGCGAATTCGCGCTGTCCTCCAGAACTGCTGCCGGCGCCACCGGGAAGCTGGATGCTGTGGGTGGCATCGAAAATGACCGGGAAGCCGGTCTGTTGCATGATGGCGATGCCGCGGAAATCCACCACCAGGTTGTTGTAGCCGAACATGGCGCCCCGCTCGGTGATCAAAATGCGGTCGTTGCCCACCGAGGCGGCTTTGGCCACCACATTGGCCATGTCCCAGGGCGCCAGAAACTGTCCCTTTTTGATGTTCACCGGGCGGTCCGTGCGGGCGGTTTCCACGATCAGATCGGTCTGACGGCAGAGAAACGCGGGAATCTGGATCACATCCAGCACTTCGGCCGCCGGTGCCACCTCTTCCACGCTGTGGACATCCGAAAGTACCGGAAGATGGAGCCGGTCCCGGATTTCCCTGAGCACGGCCAACCCTTCCCCCGCTCCCGGTCCCCTGAAAGACTGGATGGAGGTGCGGTTGGCCTTGTCGTAAGAGGCTTTGAAGATGAAGTTCAGGCCCAGCCTGCCGGTCAGAGCGCCCAGGAACTCGGCGATTTGGAAAGTAGTGTCGAAATCTTCGATGACACAGGGCCCGGCAATCAAGAGCAGCGGGCTGCCCCCCCCGACCTGCATGTCGCCGATACCGATGCCGGATGTCTTATCGCTCATGAAATCACCATTTTTTCCTGCCCCTGGACCGGATTGCGTCTCTTTCGCAAGGCGCCCTGCGCCCCCCCATTTTTCTCTATATTTATCCTGCGGCCCTTGAAAAGTCAAGAAACGAAAAAACACCAAATCAGCCCTTGATTACCCCCTTTATTATTGTTATTGTTGCCATTCTTATTTTCACCCACAGACGTCAGAGGTACCGAAAAAGCTTCCGCGGGGTTTTTCCGCTGCGGGGGCGGAAACGCTGGATTATCGTCACACAAGGGAGTTGAAGAAGATTGCTGGGCAAAAAAAGACGATTCAAGTCCAAACTGATCATCATCCTGGGCCTCCTGATCATCATTCCGCTGGCCGTTGTTCTGTATTTAAAGTTCGAGAATGTGAGGCCCACCGTAAAACTTGCCCCGGAAACCGAAGCTATCGGGGCCACCCAGGAAATCAGGGTGACCGCTGCCGACCCCAAAAGCGGTCTGCGCGGCATGCGGGCCGATCTGGTCAAGGACGGTAAGCAGTACGAGCTGTTTTCCAAAACCTTTCCGGGTGATGTTTTTATCCGTGGGGGACAGGTGCACGAGGTTTCCGAAACCTTCAAAATCGACAAGAGGGCCCTTAAGATTTCCGACGGCAAAGCCGTTTTGCGCATCGCCGTATCGGATTACTCCTGGCGCAACTGGCTGCGCGGCAACCAGACCGTCCTGGAAAAGAACATCGTCATCGACACGCGGCCGCCGCGCATCGAGGTGGTCAGCAAGGCCCACAACATCAATCAGGGCGGCGCCGGTGTGGTGATCTACCGGCTTTTCGAGCCCTGTGAAAAGAGCGGCGTGACGGTTGGGAAAAACTTCTTCCCGGGACACAGCGGTTACTATCGGGATCCCCAGCTGTATGTGGTGTTTATCGCCCTGGACTACCGGCAGGGCGTAGACACCAAGATGGTGGTAACGGCTGTCGATCGGGCCGGCAACAGCGCCAAGGCGGGATTTTACCACCATATCCGCCGCAAACGCTTCCGCAAGGATGTGCTCAACATTTCAGACCGTTTTCTGCAGCGCAAGATGCCTGAATTTGAAGCCGATGTCCCCCAGGCTGCCGGTCAGCCTCTCATCAATGTGTTCTTGAAGGTCAACGGCGAGCTGCGACGGAAAAACTACGACCAGCTGGTGGCCATCGGCAGGAACAGTGATGCCCGCATGTACTGGCAGGGAACCTTCATGCGGCTGCCCAACTCGGCCCCGAGGGCCCGGTTTGCCGACCAGCGGGACTACAAGTACAAGGGAAAAATCATCGACCACCAGGTGCACCTGGGCGTCGACCTCGCGTCCCTGGCGCGTGCCAAGGTGCCGGCGGCCAACAACGGCAGGGTGGCCTTCACCGGAACCGTCGGCATTTACGGCAATACCGTGGTCCTGGACCACGGTTTCGGGCTCTTCAGCATGTATTCGCACCTGAGCCGTATCGATGTGGAGAAGGGGCAGCCTGTGAAGAAGGGGGACGTGCTGGGATTGACGGGTACCACCGGCCTGGCCGGCGGCGATCACCTGCACTACGGCATGATGGTGCACCAGACCTTTGTCAATCCCATCGAGTGGTGGGACGCGGCCTGGATCAAAAACAACGTTACCGACAAGCTATCCGAGGCGGGTGTGCCGGTCTCCGGTGGAGAGGGGCAACCCGCCTCCGAAAAATCCGAGAGCGTGAAACAGTGAAAAAAGAAAGCGTCACCAAGACCTACCGGCAGATCAACGAAAAGATCAGGCGCGGTGAGGTGGTGGTCGTCACCGCCGACGAGATGGTGGATATCGTCAAGGAAAACGGGCCGGCTGAAGCCGCCCGGCAGGTGGACGTGGTGACCACGGGCACCTTCGCGCCCATGTGCTCATCCGGGGCCTTTGTCAATTTTGGCCATTCCGTGCCGGGCATCAAAGCCTCACGGGTGTGGCTCAACCAGGTACCGGCCTATGCCGGCCTGGCGGCCGTGGACTGTTACATCGGGGCCACTGAACTGCGCGAAGACGATCCCGCCAACCAGGTATATCCGGGAGAATTTCGATACGGCGGCGGTCACGTGATCCAGGACCTGGTGGCCGGCAGGCGCATTGAACTGCGGGCCGAAGGTTACGGCACCGACTGCTATCCGCGCAAGACCCTGGAAAAACACATCACCATCACCAGCGCCAGGCAGGCCACCTTGTGTAATCCGCGCAACGGCTACCAGAACTACAACTGTGCCATCAACCTGACCAAGAAAACCATCTACACGTACATGGGCGCTTTGAAACCCATGGCGGGAAATGCCAACTACTGCTCGGCTGGACAGCTCAGCCCCCTGATGAACGATCCCTTCTATAAGACCATCGGATTGGGAACGCGGATATTTTTGGGCGGAGGGGAGGGCTATGTCACCTGGCACGGTACCCAGCACAATCCCGATGTCGAACGCACTGCCGGCGGCGTACCGGTCGGTCCGGCCGGTACCCTGTGGGTCATGGGGGACATGAAGCAGATGAGCCCCGACTGGCTGGTGGGGGTCAGTATCCAGGGATACGGCGTTTCCCTGGCGGTGGGTATCGGGGTGCCGATACCCGTATTGAACCAGGAGATGGCGCGCTTCACCGGTGTGTCTGACGAAGAGATTTTCACGCAAATCGTCGACTACGGGAACGATTATCCCCGCGGGCGTTCCCGCAGCCACGGGATGGTCAGCTATGCCGAACTCAAGAGCGGCGCCATTCAGCTGAAGGGACGACGTATTCCCACGGTGCCGCTTTCGAGTGTTGTCAAGGCCCGGCAGATCGCCGGTCTGTTGAAGGAAAAAATTGCCGCCGGGGAGTTTCTGCTGGGGACCCCCCAGTTTACCCTGCCGTCCTGACGGGCGGTCCGGCGGCAGGGCCGCCGGAAAAGCCGATGCCGTCCTGAGTCATGGCCATCGACCTCATCAGAGCCTTTATCGCCCTGGATGTTCCGGGGGCCGTCTGCAGCGCTATGCAGCGGCTGCAGGAAGCGTTGCGGGCAGACGGGGTGCGGGCCCGCTGGGTGCGGCCGGAAAACACCCATCTGACGGTGCGCTTCCTGGGCGACGTCTCTGCAGCCGCCATCCCCGTGATCACGGCGGCGCTGGCCGAAGCGGCGGCCGGCCTGGTGGCCCCCGATCTGCTGCTGAGCAATCTGGGGGTCTTCCCCCATCTGCGGCGGCCCAGGGTGGTCTGGGCCGGCCTGGGGGGCGAACTGGAAATCCTGAAGAGCGTCAAAGAGCGGGTGGATACCTGCCTGCAGGCGGCCGACGGTCGATTGTTTCCGCCGGAAAACCGCAGGTTCACGGCTCACCTGACCCTGGGACGTTTCAAGGGGCGTGTGGATGGGGGAAATCTTTCTGCCGCCCTGAAAAAAAATGCCCGTTTCGAGGCGGTGGCCTTCACCGCCGATAGCCTGGTGCTCTATCGCAGCGAGCTGAAGCCCCGGGGGGCGGTGTACACGCCGCTGGCGCGCTGGACGCTGCCAAAAGCCAAGTCCGGCAGGCAGCAACCGTCAGCCGAGAACCGAGAACCGTAAACCGATTTATACAGGAGGACTATCAACGTGACTGTTTCAGCCGACAAGGCCAAGGCTGTGGAAAGCGCCATGACCCAGATTGAACGCCAGTTTGGCAAGGGCGCCATCATGAAACTCGGCAGCCGTGCCGTGGCGGACGTGCCGGTGATCTCCACCGGGTCGGTATCCCTGGACAAGGCGTTGGGTGTCGGTGGCCTGCCCAAGGGGCGGGTTACGGAAATCTTCGGCCCCGAATCTTCGGGCAAGACCACGTTGGCATTGCATGCCGTGGCCGAGGTGCAGCGCCAGGGCGGCATCGCCGCCTTCATCGACGCGGAACACGCGCTGGATACGGCCTACGCCCGGCGGCTGGGGGTCAACTGCGACGAACTGCTGGTCTCCCAGCCCGATACGGGCGAGCAGGCCCTGGAAATCGCCGACATGTTGGTGCGCAGCGGCGCCATCGACATCGTGGTCATCGACTCCGTGGCTGCGCTGGTGCCGCGGGCCGAGATAGAGGGGGAAATGGGGGACTCGCACATGGGACTGCAGGCCCGGCTCATGTCCCAGGCCCTGCGCAAGCTCACCGGCACCATCGGCAAGACCATGACGGCCGTGATCTTCATCAACCAGATCCGCATGAAAATCGGGGTGGTTTTCGGCAACCCCGAAACCACCACCGGCGGCAACGCCCTGAAATTCTACTCCTCGGTGCGCCTGGACATCCGGCGCATCGGGGCCATCAAGGACGGCACCGAGGTGGTTGGCAACCGTACGCGGGTGCGGGTGGTCAAAAACAAGCTGGCGCCGCCCTTCAAAGACGCCGAGTTTGACATCATGTATGGCGAAGGCATTTCGCTGATAGGGGATCTCATCGATGCCGGGGTGGCCGCCGGGGTGGTGGAAAAGAGCGGTTCCTGGTATTCGTACCAGGGCGAGCGCATCGGACAGGGACGTAACAACGCCAAGGCTTTTCTAAAGGACAATCCGGACATGCTGGGGAAAATTCACCGACAGGTCAAAGTGGCGCTGGGGTTGGAGAAAGAAGCGGAGGAAGCGGACGGCGCTGCGGCAGAAAAAGCCGATTGACCGCTGTCGGGTGCCAGGTATGAGGTATCAGCAGCCAGGCATCATGTTAGGAGAGGTACTTGGTTGCTGGCGCCATTGAAAACGCGAAACTGATTTGCAGACCCTTTCGTAAGGGTGCAGAAGAAGAACGCTAACGGAGATCGATTTCCATGGCTATCAAATCCATGACCGGGAACCAGGTTCGCCGAACCTTTCTGGAATATTTTGAAAAACGGGGCCACCAGATCGTGCGCAGCTCGTCGCTGGTGCCCCAGGATGACCCCACCCTGCTGTTCGTCAACGCGGGCATGGTGCAGTTCAAGCGCGTTTTTCTGGGCGACGAGAAACGCCCCTACGTGCGGGCCACCACGTCCCAGAAGTGCGTGCGCGCCGGCGGCAAGCACAACGACCTGGAAAACGTGGGCTACACTGCCCGACATCACACCTTTTTCGAGATGCTGGGCAACTTTTCCTTCGGCGACTACTTCAAGGAAAAAGCCATCGAATACGCCTGGGACCTGCTGACCAACGTGTACGGCCTGCCGGAGGACGAACTGTGGGTCTCCATTTACCTGGACGATGACGAGGCCGGCGACATCTGGCAGCGGCAGATCGGCGTGCCGGCCGAGCGCATCCGGCGTTTCGGCGAAAAAGACAATTTCTGGGCCATGGGCGACACCGGTCCCTGCGGTCCGTGTTCCGAGATTCACATCGACCGCGGACAGGAGCACGGCTGCGGCCGGCCGGAGTGCACCCTGGGATGCGAGTGCGACCGCTTCCTGGAGATCTGGAACCTGGTGTTCATGCAGTTCAACCGCGATGCCTCCGGAGAAATGACGCCGCTTCCCAAGCCCAGCATCGACACCGGCCTGGGCCTGGAGCGCATGGCCTCCATCGTGCAGGACGTGCCCACCAATTTCGACACCGATCTTTTCACGCCCATCATGCACCGCACGGGAGCGCTTTCCGGCATGCGGCCGGGCCGGTCCGCCGAAGCCGACGTGGCCATGAAGGTCATCGCCGACCACAGTCGGGCGGCGGCCTTTCTGATCGGAGACGGCATCCTGCCCTCCAACGAGGGGCGCGGCTACGTGCTGCGGCGCATCATGCGCCGGGCCATCCGTTACGGGCGCAACATCGGTCTGCAGAAGCCTTTCCTGCACGAAACCGCCAGCGTGGTGTTCGACGTCATGAAGCCCGCTTATCCTGAGCTCTACGACTCGCGGGCCTTCATCACCAGCGTCATCAAGAACGAAGAGGTGCGTTTTTCCGAAACCCTGGATTACGGCCTCAAGGTGCTCAACGACGCCCTGGCCGACCTCCGCGCCGGCGGACGAACCCATGTTCCCGGTGATCTCATTTTCAAGCTCTACGATACCTACGGCTTTCCGGTGGACATCGTGCGCGACGTGGTGCGCGACGAGGGCATGACCCTGGACATGGAGGGCTTCGAACGTGCCATGGAGGGGCAGCGCCAGCGGTCGCGCAGCGTCAGCACCTTCACCGGCGCCGCCGGAGCCTACCGCCGGATTTCCTCGGCCGGCCGGCAGACCGCCTTCGTGGGGTATGGAGAGCTGCAGACCGAGGCCGAGGTGCTGGCGCTGGTGCGTGACGGCCGTGAGCTGGAACAGGCCCAAGGCGGGGACGTGGTGGAGATGGTGACCGATGTCACCCCCTTTTACGCCGAGGCCGGCGGACAGGTGGGCGACCGCGGTATGGCCAGCGGAGACAACGGGCGCCTGCAGATCGAAGATACGGTCAAAGATCCCACCGGCCTGGTCATTCACCGCGGGCGGGTTGTCGAGGGCGTCATCAGGCCCGGTGAAAAGGTGCGCCTGAGCGTGGACCGCGAGCTGCGGGCCGCCACGGCGCGCAACCACACGGCCACCCACATTCTGCACTGGGCCCTGCGGGAGGTGGTGGGGGACCACGTCAAGCAGGCCGGTTCCCTGGTGGCGCCGGACCGGCTGCGCTTCGACTTCACCCATTTTTCCCAGGTGGACGAGGCGGATCTGGCCCGCATCGAGACCATGGTCAACGCGCGCATCCGCGAGAATGTGCCGGTGGACGTGCAGGAGATGGATATGGACGAGGCCTTGAAAACCGGCGCCACGGCCCTGTTCGAGGAAAAGTACGGCGAGCGCGTACGGGTGATTTCCCTTGATCGGTTCAGCCGCGAGCTGTGCGGCGGCACCCACACCCGGCGCACGGGCGACATCGGGCTGTTTAAAATCGTGTCCGAGTCCAGCGTGGCCGCGGGTATACGCCGCATCGAGGCCCTGACCGGCGCCGAGGCCGTGCGCCATGTTCAGCAGACCGCTCAGGTACTCAGCCGTGCGGCCCATCTGCTGCGCGAAACGCCCGCGGCCGTCCCCGAACGCATCGAAAAACTGCTGGCCGCCGGCAAGGCCCTGGAAAGACAGCTGGAGGAACTGCGGGCCCGCATCGCCTCACAGTCGCTGCAGGATGTGGAAGGCGGCATCCGGGAGATCGGCGGCATCCGGGTGCTGGTGCAGAAGGTGCCCGTCGAGACACCGGCGGCACTGCGTGAACTGGGCGACCGCCTCAAGGACAGGATCGGCAGCGGCGTGGTGGTCCTGGGCAGCGCGGCCGGCGGCAAGGCCCTGCTCATCGCCCTGGTTACCAAAGACCTGGTCGAGCGCTGCCACGCCGGCCGCATCGTGAAAGCAGTGGCGGCCGTGGTGGGCGGCGGCGGCGGCGGACGGCCGGACATGGCCCAGGCCGGCGGCACCCGGCCCCAGAAGCTCGATGAGGCCCTGGAAAGGGCTTACGAGGTCGTGGCCGAAACCTGCGGCAAGTAGGACGCCACCCTTGAGACCACCTGCCAGAAAAAGGCACGGAATTGCCGGTGGCCCCGTGATGGTTGTCCGTTGGGAAAGAAAAGCCGATTTATTGCGGGGGCGGCTTCTCCCCGGCTTTTTTGAGGGCCGCCGCGATGAAGCTCTTGAACAGCGGGTGGGGGTCCATGGGACGCGATTTAAACTCGGGATGAAACTGACAGCCCAGGTACCAGGGATGGTCGGCCAGTTCGACGATTTCCACCAGGTCGCCACTGGGTGAGTTGCCGCTGATGACCAGCCCGTTTTTCTCGAACACCTCTATATAGTCGTTGTTGAACTCGTAGCGGTGGCGGTGGCGTTCGGAGATCTCCCCCCTGCCGTAAGCCCGGGCGGCGATGGTGTCCGGCTTGAGCCGGCAGGGGTAGGCCCCCAGCCGCATGGTGCCGCCCTTGTCGGAGTGGATGTCGCGCCGCTGGATGGTGCCGGTCTTGTCGTCGTACCACTCCTTCATCAGGTAGATCACCGGGTTGGGCGTGGCCATGTTGAACTCCGAACTGTGGGCGTCGGTGAGGCCCACCACGTTGCGCGCGAACTCGATCACGGCGATGTGCATGCCCAGGCAGATGCCGAAGTAGGGGATTTTGTTTTCACGGGCGTATCTGGCCGCGCAGATCTTGCCGTCCACACCGCGGGAACCGAACCCGCCGGGCACCAGAATGCCGTCGGCGCCGGCCAGAACCGCGGCGCAGCTGTCCTCCTCGATGGTTTCCGAGTCGATGAAATTCAGGTGCACCCGGCAGTCGTTGGCGATGCCACCGTGATAGAGGGCCTCGTTAAGGCTCTTGTAGGATTCGGTCAGGTCCACGTATTTGCCCACGATGGCGATGGTGACCTCGTGGGCGGGTGACTTGAAGCGTTCGATAAGCTGCCGCCACGGCTCCAGACGCGGTGCCCGGGTCCAGATGTGCAGCAGTTCGACGATCTTGTCGTCCAGCCCCTCGCTGTGAAAAACCAGCGGCACCTCGTAGATGCAGTCCACGTCCTTGGCGGTGATGACCTCGTCCACACCCACGTTGCAGAACAGGGCGATCTTGCGTTTGATTTCCGCGGAGAGGTAGCGGTCCGTGCGGCACAGCAGTATGTTCGGCTGAATGCCGATGCTGCGCAGCTCCTTGACGCTGTGCTGCGTGGGTTTGGTCTTCAACTCTCCGGCGGTGCCCACGTATGGCACCAGGGTGAGGTGAATGTAAATCACGTTTTCCTTGCCCACGTCGGCCTTGAACTGGCGGATGGCCTCCAGAAACGGCAGGCTTTCGATGTCGCCGATGGTGCCGCCGATCTCCACGATGACGATGTCCACATCGTTGGAAACCAGCTTGATGCTGGACTTGATCTCGTCGGTGATGTGGGGGATCACCTGGACGGTGCCGCCCAGGTAGTCGCCGCGCCGCTCCTTGGTGATGACGGCGTGGTAGATCTTGCCCGTGGTGAAATTGTTGTTGCGGCCCAGCTTGGCATGGGTAAAACGCTCGTAGTGCCCCAGGTCGAGATCGGTCTCGGTGCCGTCGTCGGTGACGAAAACTTCGCCGTGCTGAAACGGATTCATGGTGCCGGGATCCACGTTGATGTAGGGATCCAGCTTTTGGATGGTGACCGACAGCCCACGGCTTTCCAGCAGCGCCCCGATGGCGGCCGAAGCCAGCCCCTTGCCCAGGGAAGAGAGCACCCCGCCTGTAACGAAAATGAACTTCGAGTTGGTGGTCATTCTATACCTCTTACTGGTAGATTTTTTTGAAGTCCTCGATGGTTTTCTGGACCTCTTCTATTTCCGGGGAGGGGTTTCGGGCTGCCGGTTTCTCCAGGGGCCGGGGTGCCGGCGGTTGGAAGTGTTCCATACTGAACAGGGCCTCCTCGAAATGCTCATTCACGCGCGTATCGATGACAGTGATCTGTCGCACCAGAATCTGGTTCTGATAGCATTCCACCCGCATGGGATACCAGAGCCCCTCCGCCAGCTGTTGCCATTTCTGAAAGCGGAACTCGATCTGCTGGACACCGGAGGATGCCGCCGCAGGCGGATAGAGAATCCAACGCAGGGGCAGAAAGCGCTCCTTGTCAATCCACAACTGGGGGAGGGTGGTGTCCGGAAAAGAGGCCCCCAGCACGAAGACTACCACCGGTCCGTCGTGCCCCAGGCTGGATACACTGATGTCGACACCCGCCGCCAGCAGCCGGTTCCGAAAGAGCGTGCGGCTGCGACCCAGCAACAGTTCCCGGTAAAGATCGAGCTGATTGTCCGCATCGTCGACCACCCTGCCGTCCAGAATGGTCACCCGGCGGCTGCCCTGTTGAATGAAGACGCGCTGGGCGACAGCCGTGGTCACATCCGACCGCAGGCTGAGCGGAAAGCGGTAGCGCAGGGTTTCCGGGATTTCCTGCCCCTGCCCGTCCTCCGACAGTCCGAACAGGACCTGGCGCTGGTTCACCAGCAGGGTGCGGGCCGTTCCCATGCTGCGGGACAGCTTATCGACCAGGAAAGGTCCCGGCAGGACGTATCCACGGGTGGCCGACACGGCGCAAAACAGCAGCAGCACGGCAATAAACCCCGTCGACAGTATCTTGGAAGGCGTTCGTATCATCTTGTTCAGAAAGCTGGGTACCATTCACCGGGCAAAGAAGAAAACATAATCCGGCAACTGGACACAGGTCAGTTTGCGGCCGTAGACCGCACCCGTGTCGATGCCGATTTTGTTGGGTTCCAGCAGCGGTTCCCGAAAGGGCGTATGGCCGAAAACAACCACCTTGCCGAAATCGTATTGCGACCGGATGAAGCGGTTGCGGATCCACAGCAGGTCGTGGGGCGACTGCCTTTCCAGCGGCACCTTGGGCCTCAAGCCGGCATGTACGAAAATGTAGTCTTCGGTCTCGTGGTACAGGACCAGCGATTGAAAAAAAGCCAGATGATCGGCGGGCATGTCCCGCGGATCGGCCAGGTGCCGTTCGTAGCTGTCCAGCGTCGCTGTGCCGCCGTTGGCCAGGAAGCTGAAGTCGTCCTCCCCTGACAGGAAGTCAAGAAACATGTCTTCGTGGTTGCCCTTGAGCGTGATAACCCGGTCCGGATACTGCTTTTTGAGCGCCACCAGGCGCTCGACAACGGCAAAAGAGTCCGGCCCACGGTCGATGTAATCCCCCACGAAGAGCAGCAGATCATCGCTGAAATCGACGTCGATGCTGTCCAGCAGTGCGTCGAGCTTATCGGCGCACCCGTGAATGTCCCCCACGGCGAAAATACGGCCCATATAAAACAGGTTTCAGGTGTCAGCTGTCAGGTATCAGTTGTCAGTTGCCGGGTTTCCGGTGCCTGACCCTTGAAAAATAATGCTGTTACAATCAGAGTACTTCCGTAGAGAAGAGCGCGGCTTCCCCCAGTTCTTCTTCGATGCGGATGAGCTGGTTGTATTTGGCTATGCGGTCACTGCGCGACAGGGAGCCGGTTTTGATCTGTCCGCTGTTGATGCCCACCGCCAGGTCGGCGATGAAGGTGTCCTCGGTTTCCCCCGAGCGGTGGGACACCACCGTCATGTAACCTGCCTGCTTGGCCATTTCGATGGTTTCCAGGGTTTCGGTCAGGGTGCCGATCTGGTTCAGCTTGATGAGGATGGCATTGGCGACCCCGGATTCGATCCCTTTCTTAAATATCTTGGGGTTGGTGACGAAGATGTCGTCCCCGACAATCTGGATGGATCCCTCCAGCCGGTCGGTCATCTTTTCCCAGCCCTTCCAGTCCTGTTCGGCCAGGCCGTCTTCGATGGACAGAATGGGAAATTCATCGATGAGCTTTTCCCAGTAATCGATCATTTGATCGGATGACAGCTTGCGTTTTTCCGATTTGAGCACGTACTTGCCCTTTTCGTAGAATTCGCTGGCCGCCGGGTCCAGCGCCAGCCCGATATCCCTGCCCGGTTTGTAGCCGGCGTTTTTGATGGCTTCCATGATGGCTTGGAGGGCCGCCTCGTGGGATTCGAAATCGGGTGCAAAGCCGCCCTCATCGCCCACGGCCGTGGTCAGGCCCCGATCTTTGAGTATTTTTTTGAGGGCGTGGAACGTTTCGGCGCCCATCTGCACGGCCTGGCCGATGGACTGGGCACCCACCGGTACGATCATGAACTCCTGGATGTCCAGGTTGTTGGCGGCGTGCACACCGCCGTTGACGATGTTCATCATGGGCAGGGGAAGATAGCGGGCGTTGATGCCGCCCAGGTACTGGTAGAGGGGCTGACCGAAGGCCTCGGCCGCTGCCCGAGCCGCCGCCATGGAAACGCCTAGAATGGCGTTGGCGCCCAGCTTGGCTTTGTTGGCTGTGCCGTCCAGGGCGATCAGGTGCATGTCCAGCGCCACCTGGTCGGCCGCGTCCATCCCCAAGATGTCGGGGGCGATCACGCTGTTGACGTTTTTAACCGCCGTGACGACACCCTTGCCGCCGTATCGTTTGGCCCGTTTGTTGCGGAGTTCCAGCGCTTCGCGTTTCCCGGTGGAGGCACCCGACGGCACCGCCGCACGCCCCACTGCGCCGCAGGCCAGTTCCAAATCGACTTCAACCGTTGGATTCCCTCTGGAATCCAGTATCTCTCTGGCTTTGACATCGACGATTTCGGTCATGTTCTGCTCTCCCCCTTTTTGTGGCGTTCTGGTTTGGCCCTCTGTGCATCGAGAGAAGGCGGCTGCCCGGTATTGACAAATCAGATGAAACTGTTACTCTGCTTGGCGCCACATGTCAAGAAGGGACAGGCGAGGTGAACAACTCCATACAGGGGCGGGACGCGCATCATGACCGGTGAATATGATTTCTACGATATGGCCCATCTGGTGGTGGCCGCCATCCGGGTGCTGGAGCACCAGAGCGGACAGCCGGCCACGGTGGAGGGTGTCTGCCGCAAGTTGTCGTTTTCTCTGGATCGCGTCAACTTCGTGTGCCACCGGCTCGAAAAACTGGGCGTGATCGAGCGGCCGGCCGGCGCCCACGGCGAGCGGCTGTTTATAAAAGACCACCTCAAGATCGAACAGATCGACCGCACCGAAACGGAATCCCAGCTGGAGAAACAGCTCAAGCGTTTCCAGGACTCCCGCGGCCATCTGGAAGAAAAGATCGAGACCCTGCGAAAGAAGCAGGCCCACCGCAAGAAAGACCTGTTTGCCGATCTGGAAAGCCGCCTGAAGAAGGAACTTCACCGCGGCAACTGATCCGTGAGCCCCCAGATGGTCACATCGATGGCGCGCCGGCGGGCACGGGCGTCGTGGTTGATGCACCCCTATTTCAATCCCAGTTTCCAGTTCCACAAGCCGGCCCGCTGCTTGATCTTCACGCCCGACGGTAACGGCTCTTTCAGGTGAATAAACAGCCGGTAGCCCATTTTTCGCAGGGCCTCGGTGTGCGCTTCCAGATCGGTGCGCCAGTTGGGGAAAAGCCAGAAAAGTCCCCCGTGCCGCACATACCAGGCCTGCTCGCCCCGCGGGCTGCTGAAGGCTTCGCCGGGCTTCAGATCGGCGGGCGGGATGCGCGAGACCCCCAGCGGCCAGTTTCCGGAGACCACGATGCCCAGGGGCAGACAGCTCTGGGCGCACAGGCGGCGGTAATCTTCGGCGCCCAGCTCGGGACTGGCCACGGCGCCGTCAAACCCCATGGCCCGCAGCCGCTCCAAGGCCAGGGCATTGGTGATGTTGCAGAAGGGGCCGGCCCACAGGGTCAGCCCACGGGTGGCGGCAAACAGGGTCCGCTGCCAGGGCGCGTTCAGGACGAAGCGGCGCGCGCCCCGGGAGATGAGTCCGCCGAGCGTCCGGTGCAATTTTTCCTGTTCCTCCGGCCAGACCACCGGGGGCAGCCACCACCAGATGCGGGCCGCCGAAGCCCTCACCCTGGGTGCTGCGCTTTCGGCCTCCAGCCACAGGCCGGCCGCCTGGCTCTTGCCGGCCGACGGTTTCTGTCGACAGACGGTCATGAAGAGAGGCTTGGTGCGCCCACCCGCGGACGGCGATGCCAGCCGAGGATGGAAGAGCGGTACGGCCCCGTCGTCAACCTTCACCTTCGGCAGCTGATTTTCGAAGGCTGCAATTTTTTCTCCCAGCGCCGGCTCGCGGCGGTCGGTGAGAAACACCGGTGTGCCCGGGGCTGCCGAGGACGCCACGGCCGGGGGCAGGGTGAAGCGACCCTTGGCCGGCACGGCCTTCCTGAGCCGGTAGAGGTGGTGTCCGCGGCTGTCCTCGTAGCCGATGCGCAGCTTGTCGCCCGCCAGCAGCGCCCGGCGGGGCTGGATGAAAGCCTTGCGGCCGCGGCCGTGGATCTTGCCCACAAACAGCCCGGAGCCGGTCTGGCGGCCGGTGTTCACGGGATGGCGGGGGCGCTGGGGGAGGAAATGGTAGTGTGTCGTTGTGCGCCCCAAGGCTTGGGACAGCAGTTCCAGGGCCGCTTTCTTGGCCCGTGGATCGCCGCCCTCATCCCGCAGCAGGCGGTAGGCGCGCACGGTGTAGTAAACGTAGTGGGGGCCCTTCTTGCGGCCCTCGATCTTCCAGGTGCGCACCCGGGGAATTTGCTGCAGCACACGCACCAGCACGTCGAGGCTGAAATCCTGACACGAGAAGTTGCGGCTGCCGCCGGAATGCTGGCGGAACAGGCGCCGGCAGGGCTGCACGCAGCGCCCCCGCAGGCCGCTTCGGCCGCCCAGGTAACTGCTCCAGTAGCAGCGCCCCGATACGCAGAAGCACAGGGCGCCGTGGATGAACACTTCCAGGCCCAGGCCGTTGGGGCAGGCGGCCGCCATGGCTTTGATCTCGTCGACGCCCAGTTCGCGGGGCAGCACCACGCGGTCAACGCCCGGTATTTCTGCGGCGGCCTGGAGGGCGGCGGGAAAACTAACGTTGGCCAGGGTCGAAAGGTGCAACGACCCTGAAAAGCCGGCCTGGCGGGCCAGTTCGGCGGTGCCCAGGTCCTGGATGATGAGCGCGTCGGGCCGCACCTGGCGCTCCAGCTGCGCGATGAGGTTTCCGACGGCTGCCAGTTCTTCGGGTTTGACCACCGTGTTCAGAGTGACGAAAACCTCCCTGTCGTGCCCGTGGGCCAGCGCCGTCAGGGCCGCCAGTTCCGCCATGGTGAAGTTCTTGGCCTCCATGCGGGCCGAGAAGTGCTTCAAGCCGCAGTAGACCGCGTCGGCGCCGGCGGCCAGGGCCGCCAGGAAACTGTCCCGGCTGCCGGCCGGTGCCAGGATGATCGGAGGGGGATGGGTTTCGCTATTCATTCGTTCCATTGCCGGAAATGCTGGTAGTGTCATTGTAGGGAGGCGCCGTTGGCCGGAGCATCCCCGCCGGGGCTCACGGAGCGCAGGCGATACCTGCCCGCCCCGTGAGTGCCGGGTGAGCGGACCACCATCGGTCCGTTGAGGCGATTCCGCGGCCCCTTTTATGGTGAAGTGGGTTCACGGATTCGCTTGCCCGCCGTCAATTGTGTCTTATACTATGGTTGATTTTTTTTGAACAACCCCAATTTTATTCATTTTGATTCCTGCTGGAAAGGATGCAACACCATGAAAATCGCTGTCAGCGGCAAAGGCGGTGTGGGCAAGACCACATTTTCGGCGCTCATGATACGGGCCCTGGACGCCACCGGCAAACACGTGCTGGCCATCGACGCGGATCCCGACGCCAACCTGGCCGGTGCCATCGGCATTCGGGGTGCCGACGATATCACGCCCATCTCCCAGATGAAATCCCTGATTTTCGAACGCACCGGTGCGCAGCCCGGCAGTATCGGCCAGTTCTTCAGCTTGAACCCCAAGGTCGATGACCTGCCCGATGCCCTCTCGGTGAAGCTGAACAATATAAAAATGATGCGTCTGGGCGGCGTCGAAAAGGGCGGCGCCGGCTGCTTCTGTCCCGAAAGCTCACTGCTCAAAGCTTTGGTGCGTCACGTGGTGGTGGTGCGTGACGAGGTGGTGGTGATGGATATGGAAGCCGGCATAGAGCACCTGGGACGCGGTACCGCCAAGGCCGTGGACAAACTCATCATCGTGGTCGAGCCGGGGCGCCGCAGCATCGACACGGCCGGCCACATCCGCGGGCTGGCCGGTCAGATCGGATTGACCGAGATCCTGCTGGTGGGCAACAAAGTGCGCGGCGAAAAGGATCGCGCTTTCCTGGAAAAACACCTTTCCGATTTTGAATTTCTCGGTTTTCTGCCCTATGACGAGTCTCTCATCGAGGCCGACCTGGCAGGAATCTCCCCTTACGACACAAGCCATGCTGCGCGGGAAGCCGTGCAGCACATGATCGAAAAAATACAGTGAGTCCAGCTCGTTCTGCCAGGTTTCCCTCCCGACGGCGCAAGGCGCCTTTGCGCCGCGTGCGTATCAAGCCGGCCGCCGATGCCGGGCTGAAGAAGGTGTTCGCCCGCATTGGCGTGCCGCCGCAAAAACCCTTTACGCCGGATCCTTTCCAGTTAAAGGCTCTGGAGGCCATCGAGCGGGCCGACTGCCTGGTCACGGCTCCCACCGGTTCGGGCAAGACGTGGATCGCCGTGCAGGCTATTTCAAAGGCGCTGGCAGCTGGCCGCCGTTCCTGGTACGCCACGCCGCTCAAAGCGCTGAGCAACGCCAAATACGAAGAGTTCAAGGGGCTGTTCGGCCCTGAACGGGTGGGCATCCTGACCGGCGACCGCAAGGAAAACGCCGATGCCGATGTCATCGTGGGAACCACCGAGATCCTGCGCAACCAGCTCTACGATGTCATGGGCGCCGGCGGAACCCTGGACACGGACCTGGTCGTGCTGGACGAGGCCCATTTTCTGGGTGACGAAGAGCGCGGCGTGGTATGGGAGGAGGTCATGATCTACCTGCCGGCGCGCATCCCGCTGCTGATGCTCTCGGCCACGGTGGGCAACGCCGACCAAATCGCCCGCTGGCTGGCTTCCATCCGGGGCCAGGAGTGCGTCGTGGTGAAAGACCATCACCGTCCGGTGCCGCTTTTCCCGCTCTTTCTGCACCCGTCGGGCATGCTGCTGCCGCTCATGGCCCGCACCCGCGGCGGCGCGAAGACCCACGTGCACAAGAAAGTCGCCGCTGCCCTGAAAGCCCGGCAGGCCCCCCGGCTGGGGCCCTCTCACCGCCTGCCGCCTTTCGGCGACATCCTGCGGGTGCTCAAGAAATTCCACCTGCTGCCGGCCATTTTTTTTCTTAAATCCCGGGCCGACTGTGACCAGGCCCTGGAGATGTGCCGCGCAAACCGCATCGAGGATCCCCAGCGGGCCCGGCGCCTGCAGGCGCGCGCCGCCGAACTGGTAGCCGATGCCGGACCGGCCGTTTCCCGTCACCCCCAGCTGCGGCACCTGCGGAACCTGGCCGTGGCATCCCATCACAGCGGCCAGCTGCCGGCCTGGAAACAGGTGGTCGAAACCCTGATGAGCGAGGGGCTGCTGGACGCCGTCTTCGCCACTTCCACCGTGGCCGCCGGTGTTAATTTTCCGGCCCGCACGGTGGTGCTGGTAAACTCCGACCGCTTCAACGGCACCGAGTTTCTGCCGCTGACGGCTTCGGAGTTTCACCAGATGACCGGCCGCGCGGGCCGCCGCGGCATGGACCGCATCGGTTTCGTGCTCACCGTGCCGGGAAAGTTCATGGACACCTGGCAGATCGCGCGGCTCATCACCGCACCGCCATCGGATGTGCACAGCCGCATCCGCATCAATTTCCCCATGACGCTCAACCTGCTGCTTTCCCACACCCCGGAGCAGGTCGACGATTTGCTGGTGCGCAGTTTCGCCAATTTTCTCCTGAGACAGCGGAACCGCCGCCGTCGGGGCAGCCGGCAGAGCCTGAAGGATCTGAGAGCCGATTTTCAGCGGCACCTTTCTTTTCTAAAAGAGAAAGACTACGTCGATGACAATGATCGCCTCACAGCGGACGGCATTTGGGCCGCCCGGCTGCGCATCGACCAGCCCCTGCTCATTGCAGAGGGGCTGCGCCTGGGACTGTTTTCAAGGCTGTCTCCCGCCCGTCTGGCGGGCGTGATGGCCGCCTTCGTCAACGAAAAGGAAACCGACGAACAGTTGGAAACCAGCGGTATTTCCGAGGAACTGATGCGCGATCATGCGCGTTTCCGAAAAGCGCTGACGCCCCTAGTCCGGGATATGCAGCGCCGCGGTTTCGAGGTGCGGCCCTTTTTCCTCAAACCGGCGGCGGTACTGGAGGCCTGGGCGGGGGGGCAGTCGTGGGAAAAGCTGACCGGCTGGGCGCGGATGGCCGACGGCGACCTGGCCATGCTGATCCTGCGCACCGCCGATCACCTCAAACACTTGCGCAGCCTGCGCCGGGAGTTCCCCGGGGTGGCCGCTGCCGCGGTGGCGGCCCTGGAGCGCATCTTGCGTGATCCCGTGGATCCGGGCTATTACGCCGCCGGGGACCGGCTGGAAGACGCGTCAGTCGACGAGCAGTGTCTGACCGGGATAGATCTTTGATCGCGGCGACAGGTGATTGATGCGCAGCAGCCGCTCTACGGACATGTTGTGGAGGGTGGCGATACGGAAAGGGCTGTCGCCGGAGCGCACGCGGTACTGACGCGCGGTGCCGGTGTTTGCCGCTGTGCGTACCTTTCCGCCGGTGCGGATGATCAGCACCTGGCCGATGTGCAGGCGGGTGCTTTTCAGACCGTTGAGTTGCTGAATGCGGTGGGTGGTGGTGGCATAGCGGCGGGCGATGTTCCACAGTGAGTCGCCCCTGCGGACCACGTGGCGGGTGACGGCGCCCCCGCTTTTTTTCGGCTTTCTGGCGGCCGTTGTCGAGGCTGTCGATGCGCCCCGGCGCGGAATTTTAAGCCGCTGGCCGGCCACGATGAGGTAGCGGCGGTTGAGATTATTGGCTCTGGCGATGCGGTGGACGCTGGTGTTGTAGCGGCGGGCGATGGTGGAGATGGTTTCGCCGCGCCGGACCCGGTGAACCACATAGGTCCCGCCTCCGCCGGGCGCGCCGGCTTGCGGCAGACGTTCGATCTTGGCCAGCAATCCGTCGGATCTGCCGGGCGGGACTTTCAGTTCATAGGACTCCGGCGGCAGAATGCCCCGGCGCAGTTCAGGATTCAAGGATTTTAAAGCACCCGTACTGACGCCGGCGACGGCCGCAATTTTGGAAAGCGATACCCGCCGGGCGACGGTCAGTGTGTCGAATTCCACCGGCGGATCGGGCTGGATGCGGTTCAATCCGTATTTTTCCGGATTGTTGACGATGTGAAGCGTGGCCAGAAAACGGGGCACATAACGGGCCGTTTCCCGGGGCAGACGGCGGTAGAGGTCCCAGAAATTGTCCAGGTAGTTGACCTGCTGGTTGCGGATGACCCGCAGGACACGGCCCTCGCCGCAGTTGTAAGCGGCCAGCACGGTGACCCAGTCACCGAAAATCTGGTGCAGCTCCTTGAGGTACTCGATGGCCGCCCGGGTGGATTTGTAAGGGTCCAGGCGTTCGTCAATATAGCGGTTGCGCTTCAGACCGAACTTGTAGCCGGTGGAAGGGATGAACTGCCAGAGGCCCAGCGCCCTGGCTTTGGAAAGCGCTTTGACTTTATAGCCGCTCTCGATCAGGGGCAGCCAGGACAGCTCCTCAGGAAGCCCGGCTTTCTGGAGGGCCGCCGCGATGTAAGTGCGGTAACGTCCCGAGCGGCGGTAAGCGGCGATGAAGCGCTTTTTCTCGCGGCCCTTGGTAAAAGAGTCGATCTCTTTCTGCACATGGCTGTTGATGTCCAGCGGGATGGCGTTGTGGTGGCCGTTGACCACGATGTTGCGTGAGGCGTAGATCTCCAGAATGCGTTTGGAGATCAGAAACCGGAGATCTTCTTTCTGCTGGGTGATTTCGGGGTTTTCCTCGGTGTTTACTTTCAGCACAAGGGCATAGGCCTGGTCCAGGGCCTCCAGCGCATTTTCAAGCTCTCCTTTCTGCCAGAAGCTCTGGGACAGTTCACAGAAATCCAGGGCTTCGTCCAGAATGGAGTCCGGCGTGGGCGCACTGGCCGCCGGAGCGCCGGGGTCGGTTGCCGGTATTTCGGGCGTGGTGAAGTTTTCGCCCTGCCGGGTGTCTCCAACTAGAGAGGACGTCCTGTCCGCGGCTGGTTTTTCGAGGTCAAGACCGGCCCGGTCGGCCCGGGAAGGAGCGGCTGCGGGCGGGTGCGTCGCCGGTCCGGAGGCGGTGCCCCTGGACCCGGAAACCGCGCAGCCTGCTAGAATGAAAAGTGCGCATACCACGGCGGCGAAATGTTTCACGTACGTAGAACTCCTGCTTGGTGCGGCGGATGCCCGTTTAATGCATATGACAAAGGAAGACAAAGTGAAATAATGGAAAAGCTGTTTCCAAAACTAACTATCCGATAAAATAAGCATGTGTCAAGCATATTGTGGGCGGCAAAAAAAATCTTGACTTTTTCGGGAGAATCCTCTTTATGCCCCGGTGCGCCGGCGGTTTCGAAGCGCATGGGATCGAGCCACCCAGGACCCCATAAAAATTTTTTAGAAATATTCATGAAATTTCTTGATTAATATCTTTTAATGTGTATATTCGCTCAAGATTGGGCTTGACATTAATTATTGATTGATTTAGAAATAAAGTTTCTTGAGTTTAACTATCGTTAGGACGGTCTTTTTTTGCCAGCGTAGCTCAGTTGGTAGAGCTACTGATTTGTAATCAGTGGGTCGGGGGTTCGAGTCCCTTCGCTGGCTCCAACAGGCGAAACAAACAGATATTGTTTGAACAGCGGTAAAAAATAAGGTGGGGTTCCCGAG
>CAYUAQ010000043.1:7192-30128 GCA_964442705.1 uncultured Desulfobacteraceae bacterium | reverse complement strand
TTGGAGCAAGTTCCAGAGAAAAGGGTGCGAGATGTTTGTTTTCTCTCATTTTCTTCAATGGTATTTTTAAGGAAATCATAAAGGTTGTTCCCTCTTTGAAGGCAGAGATCGTTTAATACCACAATGAAACGAAAAAAAATAATATCAAACTTGAGTGCAAAAAAGAGCTTTCTAATTATTCTTTCCACCACCGCACCTATTTAAAAAAACGCTTCAATCAGCCTGAGAGATGACTAAATATCTTTCTCGTAGTCCCACTCAACATCTAAAAAGACAATATTCCGTTCTACTGGAAGTTTTCCTGTTCCATAAACATCCGATTGAATAATATCAAAAGACACCACTTTGTCTATCAGATCTACAATCTGCCTGTCTTTGGTTCTCAACGAGATTGTCACTGTATAGTACCCAGGAAGAAAGTTAAGTTTAGGTATTGAACATAAAACGGTGATCTTTTGATTCTTCTTTAAATCGAAGGATAGTTGACCCAATTTCCAACTGTCGAAACCACATATTTTCAAATCGGCTCCGTTGGAAATGCCAATGCCTATCCCAAGACCGTCAATATTATTTTTGGCAACGATGTCCAACTCAACTTTCATGCCCTCTCCCATCTTCAAAAGGGACACCTTTTCTCCTTTCAAAGATTTGAGTGTCACCCTGGTGAAAGTCGCCTCTTTCGAACCCTTTCTCTCAATATCAGGATAAGTAAGGTCTCGTTCTCCAACCTTAGTGTCGTACATGGACAGGTATTTGGCAACTGTCCTGGAAGTGGGGCCCCTCTCTATTATTTTCCCATCTTTTAAAAGTATCGCCTGTTTGCATAAGTTTTCAACGGCGGCCATTCTGTGGCTAACGAAAAGAATGGTTCTTCCTTCATGAGAAACTTCTTCCATTTTCCCGATACATTTTTTTTGAAATTCTGCATCTCCAACAGCCAGCACCTCATCGATGACAAGAATTTCCGGTTCAAGATGAGCTGCAACAGCAAAAGCAAGCCGTACACGCATGCCGCTTGAATATCTTTTAACGGGTGTGTCAAGGAACTGTTCAACTTGGGAAAATGATACTATCTCATCGAATTTTTTAGTGATTTCGTTCTTTCGCATTCCGAGTATGGAACCGTTTAGATAAATATTTTCCTTGCCCGTCAACTCCGGATGAAAGCCTGTTCCAACTTCAAGCAAACTTGCAATACGACCCTTTATTTTGACGCATCCCTTGCTGGGTGCCGTAACTCTGGATAAAATTTTTAGCAAGGTTGATTTGCCGGCTCCATTAGGGCCAATTATACCAAGCACATCTCCCTGATTTATTTCTAAATTAATGTCCTCCAGGGCCCAAAAATGATCACCGTTAATTTTCTTTCTATAATTCTTCTTTCCCAATGAAATTTTTTCATTGGGATCCTGTTTTCCACGCATCTTCGCAAACCAGCTTTGCATATCCTGCACGAGCGTGCCGTGATTGATAACACCTAAACGGTATTTTTTCCAAAGATTCTCTATTTTAATGACAACCATCTTGAAATAAGCTTTCAGAGAAGACCGATGCTCAAGAATACGATAGTTCAGAATTTGGCATTTTTCACACAGTATCCATAAACGTTTTTTCAATCCTGCTGAAAAGCAAAATCCCCCAGAACAAAATCACTAAAGTCAATGACCAGCTTATCAGGATTTCATAAAGCCTTATGGAACCTGACCCCAGAAAAATGAACCTGAAAGACTCTATGACGGCAACCATCGGATTTAATATGTATAAACCCCTAAATCGTTCCGGAACCTGCGTTAAAGGATAAACAATGGGGCTTGCATACATCCATAGTTGTGTGAGGAATCCCATTGCAAAACGAAGATCTTTATATTTTGTGGTCATGGATGATATCAAAATGCCCACGCCGAGCGCCAAAAAACCCATCTGCAATACCAAAATGGGGAAACACAGGATCCACATAGATGGTTTTAAGTTTGAGCCTTTAAAAAAGAAATAAAAATAGAAACTTAAAAACAAAAAGAACTGTATGGAAAACTGAATCAGATTTGAAAATACCGCCGAGATCGGAACGACCAGTCTCGGGAAATAAACTTTACCGAAAATCCGGGCATTTCCGACAAACGTATTGGATGTCGCATTCATCGTTGAAGAAAAATATCCCCATACGATATTGCCAGACAAATAAAAGATGAAAGGCGGGATCCCGTCTGTGGGAATTTTTGCAAAATTTCCGAAAATGACGGTGAAAACAATTGTAGTGAAAAGAGGTTGAATAAGATACCAGAGGGGCCCCAATATGGTCTGTTTGTAATAGGCGACGAAATCACGTTTCACGAACAGAAAAACGAGATCTCTGTATCTGAAGAGTTCCTTCAGATCAATGTCAAACCATCCAGACTTCGGCTTTAACACCAAGTCCCATGTATCAGCGGATTCTTTCTTTGTTAACCCCATCACACTATCCGGCTAAATTTAAATATTTTTTTGCGATATCAAAAACTTCTTCAGGGGAAATTCGGTGCATGCACCACTTCTCCGGAAGTCTACAACAGTTCTCTGCACATGGATTATAGGGACAATCTTTTTGAATGACATACTCGTGTTCTCCGAAATGTCCAAAACTAACAGACGAAGCAGGGCCAAAAAGCTGAATGACAGGCCGGTTAAAAGCGCTGGCAATATGAATCAACCCCCCGTCATTGCCGATAAATAAACGGCATCGCGCAATACAGGCTGCTGTCTGTTCCAGCGAAAGAGTGCCGGCCAGGTTATGAATGTTTGCTTTGGCCTGTGAAACAATTCCCTGGCAGTATTGTGCCTCTGTTTTCGAACCAAGCACAATAACAGGGTTTTCATAAACTTGGCCAATTTTTTTTATAAGCTGGATCCAGTGTTCAGGAGGGTAGCATCTGGTCTCATAAGGGGCAGCCACCGCAAGACATATATAATCATTGCCGAATTTCTTAAAAAAAGCCTGTATGGATAATTCAGGTGGCAAGTCCAGCAACGGTTTTTGAGAATCTACTTTGCATCGCTTTATTTTCTGTATTAAATTGAAATTTAGCAATACTTCACTTACGTATCCTTCTTCGGACTGAGTAATCTTGTTGGTGAGCAGAAAACTGCCTCCCCTTGAGCCTCTGCCAATCAAATAGCAGGGAGACAGCCAGAATGCCAAAACAATACTGAAAAAATCCCCCCTTAAATCAATTGCAAGATCATATCGTTGCTGTTTCCCAATTTTTTTTAGCATTTTCCTTTCGTTCATGATCGCAGAAATTGTCGTGTTCCGCTTGAAGGCTTTAAAAAAAACGGCTTCAATTGGAACCAATTCATCAATTTCTGCAATCATGCTTGCTATTTCCGATGCCCAGTTGTTTACAAAAAGGGATAGCTCAGCCTCTGGAAAAGCGCAACGAAGCGTCTTAATGGACGGAATGGATAAAATCAGATCTCCAATTCCATCCGGACGAACGATGGCAATACGTTTTACTTTGTTCGCATTAAATCCGCTTCCTCTATAACGTCTAAAAATGGTCCATGGTAGTAACAACGCATAACCGATCATATCCACGAGAAGCATTGCAACGGCACGCAAATAGGTTGTTGTCCGATATATCCCCAGTTTCTTAGGCTCAGCCATTATTGACAACTCTTCTATTCCGCATTGCCGAATAGATACCCACAATACCCCAACGAACGCACCAGTGTATCATTGTCTGAAGGCTGGCCGCTCCTGCATCGGTGACCGCTATTTCAAATTCTTCTTTAAATTGTCGTACAAAAGATTGGCCGCTGATGGATCCGGCGTGCCATCGGAATTCCGCCACCGGCAACCCCTTAATGGCGACAGCACCGCCTCTATGCCACAACCTCAAGAGAAAATCGTAATCCCAGGCCGCAACGAGATCCTCGCGAAGAAAACCCACTTTTTCGAGGCAGGTTCTGCGAAAGAACATGGCGGGCTGTGACACAAAATTGATGCACTGGATTGCAAAAAGGGAGGAGAACGGGAAAAAGGCCTCCTTGAAGCGAGTGATAAATGACCGAATTCTCACGCCCCTTTCGTCAATTATGGGACACCGCCCAAAACACAAGGCCTTTTTAGGATTCTGCTGTAGTGCATTGCGCACTCTGCCAAACGCCCCTGGAAGGTAGCGGTCGTCGGCGTTCAGCCATGAAACCACATCCCCGTTTGCGATCCGCAGCCCCTTGTTGATGGCATTCGCCGGCCCCGAATCTCTCTCGATGATGATTTCAGAGAATTTGCCGGCATATTTCTCGATAATCTTTCCCGAACAGTCGGTGCTCTTTCCGTCGATTATGATGTATTCGATTTCAATCCCATCCTCATGTGACTGCATGAATACACTTCTCAGGGCTTCTTCAAGGAACCTGCCACCATTGTAATTGGGTGTGATGACTGAAAACAGCATGCCGCTCAATTCGTCTATGTCATCTGGTTGTGAAAAAATCTCATGCAGCAGGCATCCTGTTTTGCACTGGGCGCAATTTTGACAGTATTTCCCCAATGGTTGTCGGTATCAAAAAAAAAGCGGCCAGGTAGGCAAAATAGTAATACCGCCAGTTCAGAATCTTTAGGATGAAAAGCATGGTGATTACCTGCACCATGATCACCGCACTGAAAAGCGCCGACCGGGGCAGATAATAGAACAGCATTGTAACAAGGGGGAAAAACGCCAGCATGTAAAAAGGGTTCCAAGTGAAATAGACCTGGGGCTTTTCATACGACCAATGGTAAAGATTTATTGCGGCCCGATAGAGGCCTTTCAAAGGGCGTCTTTCAGGGTTGGCGTAGGGGTACACATCCCACCAGCCGGATCTCTTTAAAAAGGTATAGGCATAGCGGTCTTTGAGAAAATAGTGCCACAGGTCCCATCGGGACATCTTCTGGTTGATGTCAAATATCCTGAAATACCTCCGTGCAAATTGTTTGGCCTGTCTTTTCAGCGGCTGATCTTTCAGCTCCTTGAACAGCCTGCCGCTTTGCTGTGAAACGTAATGGATGTTTTCGACAGCTGAATTGCCGGGTCTGAAAAAATAAAACACGCCGACGGCAAGGATGCACAGGGCCGCAACCCCGGCCAGTTTGCGGACACTGAGGACCTTCATGCAGGCGAGCAAAACCGGTATGACACCGATATAGACCAGACCGTTGAAACGGGTGAATACCAGGGCCATGAAAAGAAAGCCGTAGCCTGTCAGATTTTCGGGGGAAAGTTTCAGCATTCCCCGATTCTGCCTCTGGTAAATTTCACCGAGTGTGAAGGCCCAGAAAACCACCAGCAGCGCAAAGGGGACATCTTTCCACAGGGTGCAGCTGTATAGGCCGGCGGGAATCGAGAAAACCAGCGGGAAATAAAATAGGAGCAGCATCGGCACCGGTACGTTCCTGCGATACAGTGAGAAGAATATCCACGCACTCAGCAGTGCCGTGAGCCCGATTTGGGCAGCCGGCACCACGGCGCTGTTGTCCCACAGCTGCATGAGATACATGTAAAAGACCACATTGATGACAGGGTGATCTTTAATGGCCACATCCGGCAGTTTGGCGGCCCTCCAGATCTTCAGAGAATCGATGGACATGACGCCCGGCCACAGGGCCGCCAGCCATAAGCCGAACACAACGACGACCCCCAGTAAAAGCGCCCAGAAGACATACCGTTTTTCTTCCAGAAAGGCCGATTTCAATCCGCCGCACTCTTGCATGCGACGCCAGAGAGCCACAAGCATCCACGTACTGAGCCCGGAAAAGAGTATCTGCCACAAAAATCGCTGGGGATCAAAGTAGCCCTTCAAGCCCCGATTAACATCATCGAGACTGATGCTATCAAGGTTTTTCTGCGTTTCTACATCGAATTTTCTGACCCCCCGACGGCTCGCGATGGCAACTGATTTCAGAAAAAGCGGTCGACTGCGGTCGCTTCTGCTGATCACAACCCGGTTTATCCTGTACCGCGGCAGTCTCATGGAAACCTTGAAGCTGCCGTCGGGTAGAACCAGCCAGTAGTCCATCACCAGCTTTCTAAGCTCCCGGTTATCAGAATAAAGGTCAATGCTTTTCGACCTTCCAAAAGCACTGACGAATACTTTCCCGGCGTAACGGTTCGTTGTGAACTCAATACGTACGTGCCGCTTAGCGCCGACCTGCAGCTGCAGGCGGTCGCCGCGCCGGGACAAGACCAGTCTCCCGCTTTTGTTCTTCCGGAAGGAGCCGCTGCCTATGTCGCTGAATTTCAGATGTCGGCCGTCTGCGCTGACACGCTGCAAAACGACGTTCTTTCCCAGTGATGCAGGATTTTTCTCGTCTGTGAACCTGATCTCGATGGAAATGGTCTTTCCCTTTTTGGCGGCGGGATCCAAGGTGAATTGCCGTGTTTCGTAAGTATTGAACCCCTCTCCGGAATCCCAGGAGACGCTGATTTTACCGCTTCTGGTGGGCGCTGTTCCACTGACAACCAGCCGTGCGGGTATAAACCAGCCGTTGGCAGCCACGAAATAAGAGAGGAACACCAGAAAGATAAAAGACGGGAAAAGGTATTGGGACTTCTTCAAAAGAGGGGCCGCTGGAGATGGGAATCCGAGTATGCGGGCTGGGGAATCATTCAGGACAACCTGTCTTTCAATAACCTCAGGGGGCTCATCAAATCGCAACAGAAATCTTTCATGGCTTGTGAATATCCCATGCTTCTCAGCTCAATCTCGATGCGGACGCTGCTTTCTTCCGGGAGCCTCTCCAGCGCGGGCATAATGAGCTGTGGATCGTTGCCGAATGAGGCTATCATGCAAAATGAATTTCTTTTTTTCAGCCATTTGGCCGTGCCGGCCAATGCCACCAAGCGCCAAGCCTTTCGCGATTTCACGGTGAGAATTTTTCTGCCCAGGGTGCTGCCGGAAATGGTAATATGCCTTATTTGAATGACGCCCACCCGCACGCTGGGGTCGATTCGCAGATGAAACAGAGTGTCGGCAGGCGCTACATCCAGCGTAACCGTTGTCCACTCGTTGCAGCTGAAGTGCGACCAGGTAAAATTTTGCTGATTAAATCCCTCTCCCGTATGCCAGTAAAGCTGCACAAAATCGTCCCCTGCGTTCTGGTCGACGGCTGCCTCACGCCGTGAAAAGAAAGCTAGCTCACGGGCATCGAGCCTGTTTTGATTTTCTTCCCAGATCCTCTGGGTGTGGCGCTGCAAATATTGCCGACTGGTCGGCGGGGTAGATGCGCGAATCTCTTCCAGCACGCCCTCGAAGCGCAGAGAAGCGTCCCGCCAGTCGGGCCAGCCGTGGGCGGTTTGCAAGGCACCGGCTTTCAACCGCTGCAATTCGCCGGGGTTTTGGCGCAACCCGGTCAGCAGTTCGACGACGCGGTCTTCAGCGTCGCGTTTTACCACGTAGGCATTTTCCCCGTCGCGAATATATTCATCGTGGCCGGTAACATCGTACACGATGGCCGTGCCCCCGCAATGAAACATTTCAAGGGGCGGGCCGAACATGCCTTCCACATAGCTCAGCTTGAGGAGCAGATCGCAGGAGCGGTATATTTCCGCCGTACGCTCGATGGGAATGCGCGAAAACACCCTGTCTGCACCGGGAAAACCGCCGACTTCAGAAGATGTCATCAGCCAGACCTCTTCTACGCCCGCCCGGCGGCAGAGCGCGATGGACTCGGGCACGTTTTTGTAAAACACGTCCACGGGGCCCTCTACCAGTACCCTGAGCCGGTTTTTCCCCCGGGCCGCCTCGGCTTTTCCCTCCGGGCGGTAAATATCCTTGCGGATGCCGTTGGGAACCACCCGCGCTTTGTTGTTGAACCGCTCGTAAAGGTATTTCTCAATCCACCGGGCTTCGGTCAACATGGGAATATTGTAAGAATACGTGCTTTCGCACAGCTGCCTCCAGACACTGTTGTCCCGCGTATCGTGGTCTGCAGGGTCTTCGGGGGCGAAAAAGCGTGATTCGATGGACTGCACGAAATAGACCGCATGGGCAGCCTCAAATTCGTGAAGCAGAAAAGCGCTTTGCCACCAGGTGGCCATAATGACGTCGAAAGACAACTTAGCAGCGTCTTCGATCTCCAGCCATTCCAGCTCCGAAGCCGCTGGATGCCAGGCATACTGTTCAGGATTCACCGGCTCGCGGGTGATTATGATCACCCGGTGCCCGCGTCGTTTCAACCGCGATGCGTGTTCATAGATCACGTAAGTACCGCCGTTAATTTCTGCTGACCCCAGCAGGATACCGAGAAGCATGCCCCTTACCACCTCAGCCCGAATTCAGCGATGCTGCGCCGCCAACCGTCGTAGTAGCGCAGAAGCCCAACGCCCATGCGGCGCAGAATGATGGGCGGCCACACACCGCTCTCCAGCACCTCCGGGTGCAGGAGCACCCCCTTGAAATTGGCCCAGCGCTGCTCCCAGCTGGCATGTCTGCCCCGCTGGAAATGGGTGTACTCGAAAACCCCGAAATTCTCCAGGTGGTAGAGTTTTTCAAAAAAGTCGATCTCCCTGCGGGTCGGCCGGAACACCATGCGGGCGTGCCGCCGCGAAAACCAACCTTCATCGGGCTGGCGGCAGGCATTGAGCAAGAATTGCCGGGTGCAGCCCGCAGCGGCTTTCATAATGTTCTGCTGCAGCGGCTTGATCATCTTCTCAAATAGATGCCGTTCTTCCGGTAGATCCAGTACCATCACGCCGACTTCATGGCGGTCGTGGTTTATGCGGGCATATACCTGCTGTTGGCGTTCCTTTCCGGAGCCGCTCTTGAGCGCCGATAAAGGCATGTACCCGTCGGCACTGCCGTGGCTGGCACCTAGCATCATCTCGAAAAGGGAGCGGTTGTTGTTGTATACATGGAAAAAACGAGACGTGCTGGGCCGGTCGGAAAAAAGGAGGCCGGTTTTTCGATTTTTATCGCTCAGTTCGGTGGCGATCAGAGAGCCGACATAAAAACCCTGCACCGGAACGCGGCCGCCGAGAATATGGAAAATATTGTCCTGAATGCTGCCCTTCCAGCCCACATCGACAATGAAGAGCCCTTCCCGTTCGTAATCGACATTAAAGGAGCCCAGATAGGTCAGAAATCCTGTTTTCTGTTCGAGGCGCAGGCGCCGGTATTCTTCTTGAAATGAAGGGGTCTGAAGAAGGCGATCAAAAATGTCCTGGGATTGCAGGTCGGGAAATCGTTTCTCAAAATCAAGTCCGCTGCGGCTGCAGATTCTCCGGGCTTGTTCTTCTTCCATGTTCAGGCTGAGCATGAAGTCCCGCAGTGAAATATCCCGGTAGTGGTTAAACAGGCGCGAAAAGTTCTCATGTTCCAAGGGCTTGAGCGAAGCGATGAAAGTGGCTTTGCGGGATACAACCAGGTAGTGGGTTCGAATAACCGGCGCGCCGAACAGCTGTTGCTGAAAATCATCGAAAAGCCGCTTCAGCAGCTCGCCTTCTTTGGAGAAAAAGAAAACGTCACGCACCCCTTTTTCATTCAGCTTCTGAAACAGGCGGCATGTGAACAGCCAGAGCGTGGTTCCCATTTCCGGGAAACAGCTGCCGTTTTGCACGGGTAGCGCAAATTCGACGTTTTTTTTGTCTTTGCGATGGGCCTTCTTCCATTTGCGGTAAAAGGCCTGCTGGGCGGGGTTTTCGACCTGAAGCGTCTTCAACCCTTCTTGGGCTGCCATCTTAATGTCCGCATGGGGATTGTCTCCGATCATCATCGCCTGTTCCGGCCGACACCCGACGTCTGCAATGAGTCTGCGGTACAATTTTCCGGATCCCTTGGTCTCGCCATGATCGGCGGAGATATAGCAATGGTCAATCAACGTCTCCAGGCCGTGGAACTTCAGCATCCTGCGGAAGGTTCTCTCAGGAAGGTAAAAATCGGAAACCAGAACGGTTGTCAGGCCATGCCTGTGCACCGCCGCCAACAGCCCCGCCACCGGCATGCATACCTGCTGAACAGCGCACTCCACTGCAAGTTCAATGGAAAGTACAGCATCCACAAATTGTCTTGTTGAAGTACCGACAAGGCACCGGGAGGTTTGTTTGCCGAATTGCCGGTAGAATCGACGCGCCAGATCGGAAAGGTTGAATTCGAGGTCGTGACCGGCATCTGCATTGGACTCGCACAGTTCTCTTTCCATTTTTTGGCGCCATATGTATATCTCTTGGCCCGTTATAGTTGCGTCCAAAAGCATGCTCAGCACTGCGGCGGCCAGAACCTTGGTGTGTTCCGGCTGGACGCTGCGCACGGTCAGCGTATCGAAATAATCAAAGCAGAGGACCTTTATCGGACCCGATGAGCCGCCCTTTGCCACGATGAAATCGAGAATGATCTCAGGTGAATGGGCTTCAATATGCCAACGTTCCATGGCTGGTTTTTTCGTCACCGCTGCATCAGGGCTGGCACACAGGACAAGGCATCAGTCGTCTACTGTTTTTTCCAGGGTGATAACTTCCAGCGACTGTAGAGGGTTGTTGAACATTCCATGGATGGCCCGTCCGGGAGCGATGGCGGAAAGCGAGAAAATATTATGGGCCCAGCACTGGATTTTGTGTGCCAACGGGTGTTCGCCTTCTCCGATTCCCAGGGTGATGGTGTAATCGTCCGGGTAGATCTCTGGCCACTCAAATGAAAACACCACCACGGAATGTCCCTGTTGAATGGCCCGCGGTCCATCTGCCAGGCAGAAGCTGTTTTCTCCGAATACGGCGTTGCCAACCCGATCTTTGATGGTGTAGCCAAAAATGATTTCCCGCTTGGGGGCCACCGCACGTACCAGAAGATGCACGCTGATGCAGTCACCGGCCCGAACCGTTTTTGCCGGCAGGCCGTCTTTGGAAACAAAGACCCGCAGAATGACCACTTCGCCGGCGCCGCCGGTCTCTTCCTCGGTGACCACCAACCACTGGGGAAAATCTCTGTTCAGCGCGGTGGCCTTTTTCATCACTTCTTCAGGAATGTCCAGCGATTCAGGAGAGGCTCTGCGTCTCTTTTTTCTGAATTCCTCGTTGTGCAGGATTTTGGTGTACTTGGCCACACCTTCCGGCGGCTTTCCGTCGAAAACGATGCGGCCCTCATCCAGTACGACCACCCGGTCGCACAGGTTGGTCACCGAATGCATGTCATGGGACACCAAGGCGATGGTGCACTGTTCCATCATCTTGCGCATGTGCTGCATGCATTTCTGCTGAAAAAAGATATCGCCGACGGCCAGCGCCTCATCGATGATCAGCACCTCGGGGTCCACGCTGATGGCCGTGGCGAAAGCCAAGCGGACGTACATTCCGCTGGAATAGGTTTTGACGGGTCGGTCTATGAATTCGCCGATGTCGGCGAAATCGGCGATCTGCTGAAAGCGGGCATCGGTCTGGCGCCGGCTGAGCCCCAGTATAGCCGTGCTCATGTAAACATTTTCTCTGCCCGTGAACTCCGGGTTGAATCCTGCTCCGAGTTCCAGCAGCGCAGATATTCTGCCGTTCACGGTGATGCTTCCCTCGGTGGGTTGAAGCACGCCGCAGACAATCTGCAGCAGGGTGGATTTGCCGCTGCCGTTGCGTCCGATAATGCCGATGGACTGTCCCCGCGGCACGGTAAGCGTGATGTTTCTCAGGGCGTGAAAAGGCGTGTGGTACTTCTTGCCGAAAGGACTGAACGTCTCTTTTATCCTGTCAACCGGTTTTCTGTAAACAAGATACTGCTTGGACAGGTTCTCGATATTTATGGCGATGTCCGGCAAAAGATGAGTGTCTTTTCTCAGCCTCAAAGAGCGTCGGAAAATTGGGGCTGGAGTCTTTTGAAAACCACGGCGCCCAGCATCAGGATCACAATGGCCAGCGTCCAGAAATACAGCGTCATATAGGGGCGATGCCAGAAAGGAACGAAGTAGATGAACGAGTCGCGATATCCCTGCACGATATAGTACAGCGGATTCAGTTTCAAGTACTGCTGAAGCACTGCCGGCATGATGCGTGCGTCCCAGAAGATGGGTGTCGCCCAGAAGCCGATCTGCAGTGCCACTCCCACGATCTGCCCCACATCACGAATGAACACGTTAAGTGCCGAAAACATCCATCCGAGCCCAAAGGCAAGCACCATCATGCAGGCCAGGTAGTACAGGGCCTGAAAATAGAAAAAGCTGAACGGCATGCGCTGCAACAGAATCAGGCTCAACAGTACGATGATGAAGGCCAGATGGTTGGCCAGGCTGGAAAATATCTTGACCACCGGCAGTACCTGAGAAGGAAACAGGGTTCTCTTGACCAGGTTACCGTTGGCCACCACAGATCCCACGGCACCGGCAACCATCTCTGAAAAGGCAAACCAAGCCGCCATGCCGGCGGTGAGCCAGACCACGAAAGGGACATCTTTCATCGGTTTTACCCGGAAACCCAGGCTGAAAACGACCCAGAAGACCGTGATCAGTACAATGGGATGAATAAACGTCCAGATGAACCCCAGCAGCGACCCCACATAGGTGGAGGCCACCTCCCGCCGCGCCATGGTGTAGATAAGGTAGCGGCGGCCGATGAGTGTTTTAAGGGCGCTAACGAAGAAACGCAGCATGCCGCCCTCTATCCGCTGTATCCGCTTTTTCGAAGATAATCATTGTAGGTTATGGATATGCCCTCTTCCAGTGAGATTTTCGGTTTCCATCCCAGTGCGGACAGACGGGAGATATCCAGCAGCTTTCGGGGTGTGCCGTCCGGGCGGGCAGTGTCGAAGCAGATATCTCCCCCGAAGCCGATCACCTTGCTGACCAGCCTGGCCAATTCTGCGATGGTGTTGTCCATGCCGCAGCCGATATTGATGAGAGGGCCGTCGCCATGGGCAAGCATTTCGGAATAGGTGTCGTCTGCCAGTGACATCAGGGTCACGCAGGCATCTGCCAGATCTTCGACATGCAGAAACTCCCGGCGGGGTGTCCCCGTTCCCCACAGCGTTATGGCGTATCGCGGGGTGGTGGCGCCAGCCCTTTCTTCAATTTCAGGGGGTGCATCGTGTCCGCAGTGCCTGCCGATGGCGCACAGGTCTCCGATCACATTTTCAGGAATGCGACCAAAGAGGGCCTGATCCTTCTCGATGGCTTCCCAAAACCCGTGGCTGGCCAGCTTTCCCAGGTGAAATTTCCGAATCAGCGCCGGCAGCACGTGGCTGGTTTCAAGGTCGAAATTATCGTCCGACCCGAAAAGGTTCGTCGGCATCACCGACAAAAAAGCCGTGCCGTGCTGCCGATTGAAAGAGCGGCACATCTCGATGCCGGCAATCTTGGCTACGGCGTAAGCCCGGTTGGTCTCCTCCAGGGGACCGGTCATCAGATAGTCCTCCCTGATGGGCTGTGGACAGTCGCGCGGGTAGATACAGGAGGATCCCAGGAAAAGCAGCCGCTTCACCCCGTTCTGCCAGGCGGCGTGGATCACGTTGGTCTGGATCGCCAGGTTGGAATGGATAAAATCGGCGGGAAAAGAATCGTTGGCCAGGATGCCGCCCACCCGCGCTGCCGCCAGAAAAACATATTCGGGTGAAACGGTGGCAAAAAAATCATGCACCTGCTGCTGGTTTTCCAAATCCAAGTCGACGTGCCGCCTGGTCACGACATTGCCGTAGCCAAGCTTTTTAAGCCTGCGCAAAAGTGCAGAACCTACCAGTCCCCGGTGGCCGGCAACATAGATCTTTTCATCTTTTTTCATATCGACCCCAGCCGGTTGCAATGTTTTTGAACCTACATCTTATCTTCAAAGGAAGGTATGATTCTGTGTCCATTTTCGATGCACAGTTGTTCCAGCCTGGCCTCACCGATATCGTGAACCACCATTTCCTGAACCATTTCATCAAAACTGATGCGGGGCTCCCACTGCAGTTTGCGCCGTGCCTTTTCCGGACTGCCCAGCAAGGTTTTCACTTCCGTGGGGCGGAAATAGCGGGAATCAACCTGAATAACCGCAGCGCCGGGTTCAACGGCGGCTGTTTTACGGTCGGGTGCATTTTCCGCCAGTACCGACGGGTCCACTTCATCTACCACACCTTTTTCTTCAACCCCATTTCCCTTCCAGGACAGTTTTATCCCGACGGTTGAAAAAGCGCGTTCACAAAACTCCCGCACGGAGTGCTGCTCACCGGTGGCGATCACATAGTCATCGGGTTCATCCTGTTGCAGAATCAGCCACTGGGCGCGCACATAATCCTGGGCATGTCCCCAGTCCCGCAATGAGTCCAAGTTTCCCAGAAAGAGCCTGTCCTGGAGGCCCAGGGCGATGCGAGCGGCCGCCCGGGTTATCTTGCGGGTCACGAAGGTTTCGCCGCGCCGGGGAGATTCGTGGTTGAATAGAATTCCGTTGCAGGCAAAAAGGCCGTATGCCTCACGGTAATTAACCGTACACCAGTATGAGTACATCTTGGCACAGGCATAGGGCGAACGCGGATAAAAAGGGGTGTTCTCGGTCTGTGGGATTTCCTGTACCTTTCCGTAAAGCTCGGAAGTGGAAGCCTGATAAAAGCGGGTATTTTCCTGCAGGTCTAGGATCCGTATGGCTTCCAGGAGGCGTAAGGTTCCCAGCGCATCCACGTTGGCGGTGTATTCCGGCGAGTCAAAAGATACTTTCACATGACTCTGCGCCGCCAGGTTGTAAATCTCGTCAGGCCGCACTTCCTGGATTATGCGGATGAGATTACCCGAATCGGTCATGTCGCCGTAATGCAGAAAGAACCGGACGTTTTCTTCATGGGGATCCTGGTACAGGTGATCCACCCTTTCGGTGTTGAACATGGAGCTGCGTCGCTTAATACCGTGAACTTCATAACCTTTTTCAATTAAAAGTTCGGCCAAGTAGGCCCCGTCCTGTCCGGTGATACCGGTGAGCAGTGCGCGTTTCATTTTTCTCTCTAATGCCCCCTGTAAGGTTACCGCCAATTTGCCGGCTTCAGGAATTTTTGGCGGGATTTGATCAATCTTGGCAGACTTTTTACGAGACCATCAATCTTTAAATCTAGGCAGTTTGTTTTCGGCAATATCGTTGATTAGCGGGTATTCCCGGTCTTTTGGAGATAAAGTAGGATCTTCAATCGGCCATTGGATATCCAGATGCGGATCACACCACAAAACCCCACCCTCACATTCCGGATGATAAAAATCGCTGCATTTGTACAGGAACAGTGCCGCCTCACTCAGCACGCAGAATCCGTGGGCAAACCCCTCTGGTATGAACAACTGCCGTTTATTCTGCGCCGACAGCCGTACGCCTGTCCACCGTCCGAAACTAGGTGATCCCACTCTGATGTCGACGGCCACATCGAACACCTCTCCCTGCAGAACCTGAACCAGTTTGGACTGCGCGTGGGGGAACTGATAATGCAGCCCCCGCAGGGTTGCCCGCCGCGAAAAAGACAGGTTGTCCTGGACGAATTCGGGGGTCACGCCACTTTCTTGATAACGCTTTCGGTGGTAGGTCTCCATGAAAAATCCGCGCCTGTCACCGAAGACGTCGGGCTCGATTATTTTTACTCCTGGAAGTGATGACTCGATTACCTGCATGGACACCCTGCCTTATTCAGCTTCAGGGGACTTTCTGGACGCATCAAGAGACATGAGGGTGCGAAAATAGGCTATGGTTCGCAGAAGCCCCTTCTCCAGATCGGTCTCGGGCTGCCATCCCAGCTTTTCCCGGGCAAGCTTGATATCAGGCCTGCGCCGCATGGGATCGTCCTGTGGCTGCTTTCGAAACTGCACTGCTGAATTTGAACCGGTCAGTGCGATCACCCTGGAAGCCAACTCCAGGATACTGCACTCGGCGGGATTGCCCAGATTGACCGGACCGATGAAATCTTCAGGCCCATTCATCATGCGGATCAACCCCTTCACAAGGTCATCTACATAGCAGAATGACCGGGATTGTTTTCCGTCACCGTAAACCGTGATATTCTCATCACAGAGGGCCTGTACGATGAAATTGCTGACTACCCGCCCGTCGTTGGGATGCATCCGTGGGCCGTATGTGTTAAAAATCCGTACGACACGAATATCCACACCGTTCTGCCGATGATAGTCAAAAAAAAGCGTTTCGGCACACCGCTTGCCCTCATCGTAGCAGGAACGCGGTCCGATGGTGTTGACGTTGCCCCAGTACCGTTCATCCTGGGGATGCACCTGGGGATCACCGTAGACTTCACTGGTAGAGGCCTGCAGTATTCTGGCCCTCACCCGCTTTGCCAATCCCAGCATGTTGATCGCCCCCATGACACTGGTTTTAATCGTTTTTACAGGGTTGTGCTGATAATGTACGGGGGATGCCGGGCAGGCCAGGTTGTATATCTGATCCACTTCCAGCAGGACCGGCTGCACCAGATCATGGCGCAGCAGTTCAAAATTCGGGCGACCGAGAAGGTTGGCGATGTTGGCCTTGGTCCCGGTGAAAAAGTTGTCCAGACATATGACATCGTGCCCTTCCTGCACCAACCGCTCACAAAGATGTGAGCCCAGGAAACCGGCACCTCCCGTAACCAGAATACGGCGCGTGTTGTGAAATTTCATTATGGGTGTCCCGCGGTGCTGTTTAAAGGGCTCTGGTTGATCATCAATTGAAATGTGTCAACGGCATTTTGCCGATGGCGTAAACGTTGAAGCCGATTTCGAACAATTTTTCGTGATCGACGATATTTCGCCCGTCGAACAGGAAGGCCGGCTTGACCATGGCGCCGTATATTTTTTGGTAATCAAGATGCCTGTAAAGATCCCACTCCGTCATCAGGGCTATGGCATGGACGCCCCTGGCGGCTTCGTAAGGGTCTTGGACAAACGAAACGCGCCCGTTTTCGACGCCTTTGAGGTCCACTTTCGCATTTCCCAGGGCCTGGGGATCTGAAACCACCAGTTCAGCCCTTTCTTCCAGCAGCCTTTTGCATACATGGATAGCCGGACTTTCGCGTGTATCGCCGGTGTTGGCCTTGAACGCAAATCCTAATATGCAGATCTTCTTTTCCGCCAAAGTGTTGAACATGGCCATCAGCATATGCTGCACAAAACGCTCCTTCTGATATTCATTGATGTGCACCACGCTCTCCCAGTAGTCTGCGACCTCCTCCAGTCCGTAATGGCGGCAGATATACACCAGATTCAGGATGTCTTTCTTAAAGCAGGAGCCGCCGAAACCGATGCTGGCATTCAAGAATCGTGGGCCGATTCGGCCGTCGCGGCCCACCGCCCTGGCCACATTGCTGATGTCGGCTTCGGTTTTTTCGCACAGCGCCGAAATGGCGTTAATCGAGGAAATCCGCTGGGCCAGGAAGGCATTGGAAACCAGTTTGGACAATTCGCTGCTCCAGATGTCGGAGGTGATGATGTTCTCCTCCGGCACCCAGTTGCGGTAGATGTCGACGATCTCTTGACGCGCCTTTAAACCGCTTTCCGTAAGACGCGATCCGATCAGCACCCGGTCCGGATTTTCAAGGTCCCTGATCGCCGTGCCCTCGGCCAGAAACTCAGGGTTGGACAACACCTCGAAATGAATACGGCTCTCCTTCGATTTCAAGATGCGCTCCATGGCAAGTGCTGTTTTTACGGGCAGCGTGCTTTTTTCAACGATGATCTTGGGAGAGCGCGCGCACTCCAGAATCTGCCGAGCCGTCTTTTCCCAGTACTGCAGGTCGGCAGCCATGCCGGCACCCAGCCCGTAAGTCTTGGTGGGGGTGTTGACGCTCACGAAAATGATGTCGGCTTCCCGGATACCTTCTTCGATGCCGGTGCTGAAAAACAGGTTTCGTCCTCTGGTGGCACCCACCAGTTCTTTCAGTCCGGGTTCGTATATGGGCAGTTCTTCTGAATTCCACTGCCGGATTCTGTCGGGATTGATGTCAACCACCATCACCTTGTACTGGGGGCATTTATGCGCAATCATTGCCATGGTGGGTCCCCCGACATAGCCGGCGCCAATGCAGAGAATCTTTTTTTCAAAAACGGCATTCATCTTTTAGCAGTCCTCTCTCACAACAAAATCGAGCCACAAAAAAATAAGGTTATGCATGTTGGGTGCCAGGTCAGGACAAGATGACTATTTTGTCTTCCGCTATACCGGCATCTACAATCATGTTGTATATCTGCCCCCGCTGTTCAACGGCTGTAATTAAAATGCGATCAAAATCCAGTGGGGTGACATCTTCCAGGGATACGATGCTCTGGCCGAAAAATTTATCCCCCTTGTGGTACCCATCGATCATGAGCACCAGTTGGAGGGAGGTGTCTTTCAGGGAAATATAAGCGATCTCTGCAAAATCTCCCGTTCCATAAAAGGCGATTCTGCATACACCCAGTTCTTCCAGAGACATAAAAAGCTGTTTGAGCTTCTGCCGCGCTTCCTTGAAATACCGGTAGGAGTATTGAATATACTCGTAAGTCAGTTGCGTTTTCTCTGCGGCGCCTTTAGGCGTCAGAATGTATTTCACGCGGTTTTTGGGGATGGTGGTAATTTTGAAATAGCCCTTGTGCGCCAATCTCTTGATAAAGGAATTCACAAGTCCCAGCGAAATATTGAGCTTTTTGGCCAAGTCCCGCTGGCTGGATGTACTGGACCTTTCAATCTCCTCCAGCAACTGAAGTGTACGCAGATCCTGATAGTCCATGTTGATACCGTTTTAATACAGATGGTTATGATATTTTAAAAGCATAGCTCCGCTTTTCGGATTACAAATTCCAATTTTCGGAACCCGCTGATTTTATAGCTTTTTTATTTGTATTCACTGGGAAATTGTTCAGTCTTTGAACATGTTCTGTGTTGTATGTCAAGCAAAATATCCGCATGGCACCCATTTGTTGTGCGGGGATTTTTTTCAATCTGTTGATTTGGTAGGGCAAATGAGGTTGGGCGGTATCTTCGGGGGGGCGGCAGACTCAATATTCAAGCGATTACCATTCGGGGTGGATCATGGAACTCTGCAAAATAAAAGCCTCCCTGTTTATTACAAACCGGGAGGCTCTCTTTGCAAGAAGGGTTTATTGGGTTTAGTTATTGCGCTGCGGTTTCCCCCGAGAGAACGACGTCATCGATCAATCCGCTGCCTCTTACACGCATGCAGTTTACCTGGAGGATGACGACCTCTGGCTGTGCCAAATTCAGATCCTCCTGCAGATCTCTTTCAAAGTGCGCCCATTGGCCCTCCATTGTTTCCATCGGAAGCCCAAAACGCACCTTCTTCCCTTTTCCAAGTTTATCCACTTCTCTGGGTTCATACCTCATGAGGCGCATACCGGCGTTCGTCACCACTTCAAACTCGATCATGTATTTTTCAGCAAATTTCATCGAAAAAGAAACCTCGGAGTGAACGCCGTTGCGCCACGGCGCCCCGTATCGACTGGAGAGCTGATACCCATTTTTCATTCCCTTTCCACGCAGGCTGACAACGGTGCCACGGGCAGGGTCTTCCACGCTTTTTATTTCCGCGTTTTGGGGGTTTCCCTTGTAAATTCTCCAGCGCAGCGACAGACCTTTCTCACGGCCATCTTCGTAGGTAACCGCTGCCGGTATTTTCCCTGGATCATCAGGCGCACCGCCGTTGTCCAGCTCTTGTCCATCCGGGATTCCGTCTTCGTCACTGTCAAAATCCAGCAGGTTTGAGATGCCGTCCTGATCGGGGTCTGCCTTCCAACCGTCTTTTGTCCAGTACATCAGCTCGGCCAAATCGCTGGTGCCGTCGCCATCGGTGTCCATGGTATGGGGGTTGGTGCCGTATACATCAACTTCTTCGCTGTCGCTAAGTCCATCGCCATCGGTGTCGTGACTGTCAGGAATTCGCTGCAGGACCTTTATGTCATCAACACGGCAACTGCCTCTCACCTGGAAGTTGTTGACTTCGGCGATGATCTCATCAGGCTGAGCCTGGGAAAGGTCCGCCTGCAGATCACGGACGAAGCAGTACCAGTTTCCGTCGGCAATATCAGACCCCAACCCAAACCGGACCCTTTTCCCCCGCCCAAGTTTATTGCTGTCAATAGGCTCATAAGTCATTAAGCGCTTCCGCCCGGACTCCGTGAGCACCTCAACTTCAATCCTGAATTTACCGGCGGGCTGCATTCGCCAGGAAATGACGGGCAGGTTTTTAGCATGCCAGGCAAAGCCGCCTTTGCGCTGGAGTATAAACCGGTTTTTCATTGCCTTGCCAGACAGAACAATCACTCGGCTATCCAAGTCTATGTCTTCAATATTTTCAATAGATGAGTTAGCCGCGTTGCCGGCATTGATCCCCCAGCGTTCAATTTGGCCATCCTGAGCGTCTTCATACACTATCTCAGACAGTCCAACATCGGGGTCCGCGGGGTCACCGCCATTGTTTATCTCATCTCCATCAAGAAAACCGTCGCCGTCGACATCGGCAATGAGAAGGTTTTTAATGCCGTCTAAACCCCAATACCTGTATTCCTGACCATCGTCGATGCCGTCTTCATCTGTATCCATGCTTTTGGGGTCGGTGCCGTATTTTTCTTCCAGAAAATCCGGCAACCCATCTCCATCGGAATCGTCCGGCAGATACTTCACCTCGTTAGAGTCTGCGCTCTCATTACCGGATTCGTCGCAGGCCCTGACGACAAAATAGCAGGATTTATTCTCCTCTATCTGAATGGTACAGGTCGTCTCATCACCCTCCCATTTAGGATTTTTGTAATCAAAGGCTTCATCCTCTGAGCGACAAAACAACCTGTAGGAAATCCCCGGGCCTGTGCTGCCTTCCCAGGCCAAGGTCAATGAAACCACTTCGGCAGCGGCAGATTGAGAAATCAATGCCAATAAAATAGAGAACGCCAAAGCGACTGTCAGGGCTTTTGGTTTTCGAGACCGGCAATTGAGGTTCTGGGTTGGAAGCGTCGTTGACAGGTTATACCGCATCGTATTCCCTCCTTAAAATAAATGCTTAATTTATCAGAGGGAAAGTGCCGCCTGTCCTTAAGCCTTTCGGCAGCCCGGCTGTCATAGCATTTAGCGTTAGACCCGTGGCTTTGCGTCCCCGGTTTTCACCGGGTTTGCCCTTTCGCTCTGACTTGCCCCTAGGAAGAGCAAGCCCTGTGCCAAAACCAAAATAATGTTATATAGCCTATTATTTAAATAACTTATATGGAATCAAAATTTTCAGGCACCCTAACCTAGTGAAGATGTCTCAAGTTAAATTACAATTATGTTGCTGGAGTTACCGTGTTAATGCTGAGAGGTGCCCCAGGCATGGCAGGCGGAAGGCTTAACGGTGGGAATTTTTGGGGATATTTTAGAAAATGCAGCGGCGTGTGTAAAAAATGAAAAAGGAGGGGGTAAGCCCTCCTTTCCTGTTCAAGGTTCTGGGAGTGGAAAATTATTTTTGGGTTCTTTTCCGCAAGCTAGCCAACCCCACCAAACCGCTTCCTAAGAGCAGCAGGGTTGCCGGTTCGGGTGTTGCAGACGTCGGCGAAGCAGGGTCGCTATAATTTTTAGCGCCTACTGTTCCTCTTTTAATTGCAACGCCTTTGGCAATTTTCACCTTTGTTTTCAGGAGCGGCGGTTTGTGCTTTTTTTCCAGCTTGGCGATCCTTTTATTCAGCTTTTTTACCTGTTTCCCCGTAAGTTGAGCAATATAAGCTTGATCCGAGCCTTCTTCTTGCACACCTATCAGCGAAAAGGGGGCCGAACTCGTATTGTACCGCGTCACGTTCTTAAATTTGCCAACCTTCTTGACCTTAACTTTTTTTAAACTGTCGGCCCCAAACTGATCTTTGAGAATCACATAGGAGTACCCTGTATTCGAATGTGTACCGATCCACCCAAAATCTGGGTCTATGATAACGCCCGCCGTGGAGCTGTTTATGGAAAACAGGCCTATCGCCATAACCAAAAGGGCAAACATGAGCCACTTTTGTTTTTTCCATTTCATTTTCCTGCCTCCTTATATAATATAACTTTTCCTGAAAGAAAAAAATCTTTTGCCCATGTTGTACAACGGTTAAAGAATCTGGCATCTTGTTATTGTTTTGCTAAAGCAATACTAGTACCAAAACTTGCAGAACGCGTATGACTTTGAACTGAAATTTTCTCTAAATATTTTATATTCAATATGATAGAAATTTATTCTTTCTTATTTTTTTTCTTTTAACCTTTTTTTGTAAGCTCAATTTTATGTAATTTAAGTTCTATTTTTAGGTAATCCTTGAAATAAAATAAGTATTTTGTTTCACAATTTTAACTCCTTCTGGATGTTGGCACGCCTTTTTTCTTTCTGATGCCGGCCAGGCCGATCAGACCTGTTCCCAACAGCAGCAACGTTCCTGGCTCGGGAGTTGGCGAGACAGCCACTTCGGCAACAGAAAAATCGTTATTCTTTCCGTACGGCGCTTTAAATATAATTGAATCGGCCCTTCGGCCCCTAATTTGGCGGTGGTTTTCCAGCGAAACGCGAAGGTCACCATTTTTTTTATTCCGGACAGTATATCGGTCCACACCATTAAAAGTCCCCAGGTTAACTTCATGGCCGGAATGAATGAGCGTCACCTTGGCCCGTTCACCCCTGAAAGGGTCCCCGTCGTTTTTTCCGCCATAAGTCTTAAATAAATCGGTGAGATGAAATTCGGAAACCACCACCGTCCTGTTAAAATCCAGACGCAGGTATTCGTTTCTGTCTATTTCGTCATTCTCGCCACCGTAAATTCCCAGACCGTCGGCGCCACCTTTATCGTTCCACCAGCCCAGCTTTTTTGCTTTTGTTCTATGCCGGTTTGATTTCCAGGCACTGGCCGTGACCGCAAGGTCTCCATAAGAAACAGTGTAGGCCGATTTCCTGTCGGCTGATGACCACACAGGATCCCGAAAATCTATGATGAGCGATGCGGCAGAATCCTGACCAGCCAGCAAAATGACTGCCATGGCAAAACCAAATATCATTCTGATTTTTTTATAGTCTTTCACCTTTATCCTCCAAACCG
>CAYUAQ010000043.1:0-7182 GCA_964442705.1 uncultured Desulfobacteraceae bacterium | reverse complement strand
CGCCGGTACTTAGAAAATGTTTTCAGGTTTTTACCCCCCTGAACAGCATGTATCATGCCAAAAAGATCGTTTTTCGCTCAAGCTGCATTCTACTGGTCATTCCTGCTCTTTGGAATCGGACTCTACAATGTACAGGTTAACTATTTTATTTTTAGCTAACCCATGGAAGTATTTGTGCATACTATTGGGAGATATCTTCTCTGAAAATTCATTTTTTCCAGCCAAATCGTATTTCTAAGGGAGAATAAAATCAGGTTGCGGAAGGGTCGAACGGGGGTTTTGGGAACCGGAAACAGCTTACAGGAAACAGCTTAGAGGGTATTTGTTTTCACAAAAGTAGGAATGTAGTTCCATACATTTAGGGGGTATATTGCTAACAGGCGGCATCTTCCCCGCGGCGTGAAGTCGCGGTGAAGATGCCGTTTTCCTGCTTTGAATCAGTCATCAAAATCCCCCTGGGGCCCCTTGTCACTGTCCAGTGTCTTGGCCTTTTCAGCGATCTTTTGGGGTGTCCACTCTGAGGGGTCTTCGATACGTCCGGCCTTGGGACCGGGATCATAACCGTCCGCCTCCAGGATGGCGTTGATAGCCAGCGGAGCGGTGTCGGCAGCGTTGAAAACGTTGACCAGCATGTTGTAAACGAAATCCTCGACCCGTTTAACCATGCGCTCGCGAATGTCTTTGGGCTGACCCAGGAGTTTGTTCTCAAAGGGGAGATTGAGCTTCTTGTAGTTGCCGCCCTTCCAGCCGTTTTCCTCGGCATAGGCCACCATCTGATTCCACATTTCTTCGGTGACACCTTCGTTCTTTACCTTGATGAAGTTGCCGTTTTCATCCTGCATGGCGTTGCCGTAATCGTTCACCTCCAGCCCCCAGGAAATCATCTGCAGTGCCGTGGCCACATTGGCTTTAGTGGTACGCGTTTTGGCGGCAATTTCCCTGAGTCGGTCGGAACTGTTGCCGGACGTGCCGTGCTGCGCGCCGGAGACTTTGTACGGTTCCAGGGCTTCATGAATCCTGGCAGTCAGGTCGACCTGAATTCCCTGTCCGCTGGCCTCGATGCCATGGGTGGTGCCGTTATTAAGGGCGATCCAGTCCGCAAAGACATCATGGGCGTTCAAGGCTCGAATCTGAAAGAGCGCTTCCTCTACCGTGGAGAGTCCCTCTTTTCCCTTGATTTCTCCGACTTCGGTTTCTAGGCCGGCCCAGGAGGGGACATATTTTACCAGTTCGAGGTTGGCCAGCACATTCTGGTCGTTGGGCAAGTGCGAGGCGTCGATGGCAATGGAAGTCATGCCGGCTTCAAACAAAGTGGGTATCTCGATTCTGGCCGGTGCTATATCGTCCTCTTTTTTAATACCATAGTGATCCGCGTGGATGGCAACGGGAATGGTTATTCCGAGTTCGTTGCACACGGCATCCACCAGGCGTGCGATATTCCAGTAGTTGACCGCACAGTAGGCCGAAGCCCCCCCTTCGGAACGCGCAATCTCGATGATCAGGGCGGCATTGGCCCGCTGGGCCGCCCTCAGCGCACCCCGGACAACAAACTGGTTGCGCCCGTTGGCTGCCATGGCGATGGCCCTGCCCTTCTGCAGCATGGCCCGGTCAATGTATTTTCCGCTGACGAGCAATGCGCGTGAATTGGGGAACAGTTTAACGACATTTGGCGGCCGGCCGATTCGGACGGCCCTTTCGAAGTCAGCAGTGGAAACACCTTTGTGTTCAGCCATGAAACACCTCCTCATCAGTTTGGATTACAATTTAAAAACCACTACTTATGATCTGACATCCGTATGACGCTAAAGCCCGTTTTTCAATTCCAGAGACGGCATCGTGAGACAGCCTCGGCCACACCGCATTCGTCGTTGGAAGCCACCTTCGGAAAGGCACGTCGCAATTCCTCCGGTGCATTGGCCACCACCACGCCTTCTCCGGCCCATTGCAGGAGATCACAATCGTTGTAATCGTTGCCTACGGCCATGGTCTTTTCCCTGCCTATGCCCAGTTGCCCGGCCAGCCACTCAACGGCTCCGCTTTTGGAAACACCCGGAGCGAAGATCTCGATCCAGACGGAGCGGTGGTCCAGCGGTGATGTGGTCCGGATGACGCTGAAATCCGCCAGCGTCTGGCTGACCAGTTTAAAGATTTCATCTCCGCGCTGTCCCGGCAGCACCGCCAAAAGCTGGCAGGCCGGCCCCGATCCCTCCTCTCCGTCCAGCGGCCGGCAGAACGGTCGATAAAGGGCGATGCGGCTTTCAAAATCCGGGTTATGGCCGCCGGCCCGACGGTACAGAAAATAATGATTCTCCGGAATTTCGCGGTGGAGCATGAAATCAAGCCCAAGTTCGTTTAGCAGGCGGACGGCCTGCCGAACCCGGCTGGCGGAAAGATTCTTTTTGCGAATCACCCGCCGGTCAGCCACCTTCATGATGCCTGCACCGCACGAAAACACGACGTAGTCGACGGCCAACCCACTAACCCGACTGCGATGAAAAGAATACAGGGAACGTCCCGTGGCCACAACCCGCACCACGCCCCTGTGCTTCAAAGAGGAGAGCGCCCGAAGGTCGGTTGGTGCCACAGTGCCGTCTGAGCGCACCAGGGTGCCATCAAAATCGGTAATAAAAATACCTGCCGGTTTCAAACCCTGCCCCATTTTCTCATCCGCTTTATCACGATTGCCCGATTTTCCCCCTCTGTACCAATCTGTCGGCTGAGCGCTGATACCTGATAGCTTCATCCAAATCAATATAAACAGGCCGCCCTCCGGGGTCAACAGAACTGTTGGCCCTCCTAAAAAAATATAGAAGACTAGAACTCTATACTTGACAACAGGTCACCCTATTTTTTAAAGGTATCAATGAGAAAGCCGTGACTGTGCGTTTCCATTGACCACCACCGGTGTTCACGCCACAGGATTTTTTGCCATGTTGAAGTTTTTGTTTAAAAAAGAACAACAGGTTGAATCACTGATCTACGATTATCTTGAGACCCTGAAGCAGACCCAGGAAAACTTCCTGAAGGCGTTCAGGGCCTGCCTCGAGGATCCGTGCGGCGAGAATCTCGATTTTCTGATTGCCCAGACGCATAAATTCGAATCCAAGGCCGATGATATCCGTGAAGAGATAAAACTGCTGATGTACGGCAAAGCCCTGATTCCCGACTCACGCGGGGACATTATGGGCCTGCTGGAATCCATCGACCAGATACCCCGCCTGTTTGAGAGGGTCCTGTACATGATTCAGACGCAGAAACTTTTTGTCCCTCCCGAACTCGAGCCCGACATCAGTGAACTGGTGCGCATCAGCCTGGAGTGCTGTGACTTGGTGATTGAACAGGTGATTGCCCTGCTCAAGAAAAGGGAGGGTATTCGCTCGCAGATGAATATCATCGACACCAATGAAAGCCACTGCGACCACATCGAGCGGCGCATTATCGTCAAAGTGTTCGACTCCGACATAGATCCCTTCCTGAAATTGCAGGTCAAGGAGTTGGTCGTCGAAATCGGCAACATCTCCGACCAAGCCGATCGCGTCTCCCGGCGTATCAACATCATCAGCATGAAAAGGCGGGTGTGATGCTTTCGATCCTGGGTGGCGTTTTTCTGGGATGGTCACTGGGGGCCAACGACGCCGCCAATGTCTTCGGCACGGCGGTGTCTACCCGCATGGTTAAATTCTGGACAGCGGCTGCCCTGGCATCTGCCTTTGTCATTGCCGGCGCCGTGATCTCAGGACAGGCCGGCATTCATACGCTCCGGGGACTTACGACTTTCAGCATCCATGATGCGGTTATTTCATCAATAGCTGCCGCGTTAACCGTTACCATGATGACGGCCCTCAGTCTGCCGGTTTCCACATCCCAAGCCGTGGTGGGGTCCATTCTGGGCATCGGCTTTTTAAACGGAAACCTGAATTTTGCCGGTTTCGGAAAAGTGGTGGCCTGCTGGTTCGGCACCCCGCTAGGCGCCGCAGTGGCGGCACTGCTCCTCTACTACGGACTGGGGGCCATATACAACCGCCTGCGGCTGAACATGTTCGACTCCGATATCCTGATCCGCATCTGCATGGTTGTGGCGGGCTCTTACGGGGCCTACGAACTGGGCGCCAACAACGTCGCCAATGTTACCGCCGTTTACGTTGCCGCCGGTATGCTCAGTGTTTTTGCCGCCACGCTCATCGGCGGCTGCAGCATCGCCCTGGGTATCGTAACCTTCAGCCGACCGGTCATGGAGACGGTTGGCAAAAAGCTGGTTCGGCTGGACCCTTTTTCATCGCTGATAGTCGTACTGTCCCTGGCCGTAACCGTGCATTTTTACACCATGGTGGGTGTCCCGGTTTCCACATCCCAGGCAGTTATCGGCGGCGTGCTGGGCATCGGCATCGTTAAAGGCGTCCAGACCGTGAGCCGCCGCACCCTTAAACACATTTTAATAGGATGGTTTCTGACACCGGTGGTGGCCAGTTTCCTGGCCATGGCTATTAATTTCATCGCTCACCTGAAATATATGCCGGCGGGCTGAAAGCGGTTTAACGTCTTGTAGTTTGCTCGAAACTGACTTTTTGCGAGTTTGTCTATTTTCAAAAGAATAAAAAGAGGCAGTCTTGCCAAGGGGTTTGATTATTTTTGATATGGACGGCGTCTTGGTGGACGTTTCCTCGTCTTACCGGGAAACCGTGCGGCAGGCGGCGGCGTATTTCCTCTCCAGGGCCAAGTCCTTCGACCTTTTACCGGATCCCCTCTTTTCTCTGGAAGACCTAGCGGCCGTAAAGCAGCGCGGCGGCTTGAACAATGACTGGGACCTGACACGCTTGGTGTGTTCGCTGCTTTTTTCAAAACTGGACGCGCCTCGGATATCGCAAGCCGCGGATGCGTGGCGGCGTTACGGGGAAACCATGCCGCGATGCGATGCCGCCCGGCTGGTGCGCTTCATCGGCAGCCATGCAATGCCGCTGTCTGTGCTTTTTACCGATGAGGCCAACCGCACGAATGCATTCGTTGAGGGACTGTACCGGGGGGATGTGGGAAGCGGCAACATCATCAAGCAGATTTTCCAGGAGATTTATCTGGGAAAGACGCTGTTTGAAAAAACCTACGGGATGCCGGCGTGCACGGTTTCGGCCGAGGGCCTCTACCACCGGGAGTTCCTGATCATTGAAAAAACGCGGCTGCAGCGCTTGGCCCGTTCCTATGTTCTGGGCATTGCCACGGGCCGGCCGGCCGCAGAGGCGGTTTTGCCGCTGCGCCACTATGGGCTGGCATCTTTCTTCAGCCGGGTCTACACCCTGGATGACTGTCTTGCAGCGGAAAAAGAGGCCCTTGAAATCACCGGTGACGCCGTCACCTTCAGCAAGCCATCGCCCTTCATGCTGGATCGCATCGTCGAAGAGCTGAATGCGCAGCACCACCTTCTCTTTTACGTGGGAGACATGCCCGATGACATGAGAGCGGCGGCGGCTTCTCGCTATGAATTTAAAAGTATCGGTTTTCTGGCGGCTTCACCGGATCGGCCCAGGCTGCGCGCAGACCTGGAGCGTGCCGGTGCCGATAAAATCATCGAAAGTGCATCGGCCCTTGAAAACTATTTTCTGAAAAGCGGCAGAGGATGAAATCATAACGCTCTTTTCCATCGGCTGTGGCAGGAGGCGCCCGACGCAGTGCTTGTTCAACATACGACTTCCCCGGGGCCGAACAGACCATCGTAATTTTCTTTCTGGCGAACATAGTTTTCGAAATCTTTTTCCAACAAAAAGCGTGATATCATCTGATTTACCGTTTCGGCCGTATCCACACGATAGTGGCCCTTGTGATCCTTTCCGGCCAGGGCCTTGGCCATGGAAACGATGTCCTGCAGTGACTTGGTGGTCATCTCAACGGTAGCGTTGACGACAATGGTGTCTTCGGAACGTTTCATGACATTTTTCTCCGTTGGCATTTTTAAAAACAAAGCAAATACACCCGACACCTGATACCTGATAAATGAAAAAGATACCCTATAAATCCTCCGGGGACAAGCTTCGAATCGGAGTCATCTCGGATACCCACGGATCGCTGGACAAAGCTGCGATAGATGTCCTGCGGGGCGTGGATCTCATCATACACGCCGGCGATATCGACACCCCGCAGGTGCTCAAGGCACTTAACCGGACCGCACCGGTGACCGCCGTTCGCGGGAATATGGACGGCGGACGGTGGGCGGCCGGCCTTGCGGTCACCGAAGTGGTTGCAGCCGCGGCGAAACAAATCTACGTTCTGCACGATCTGCAACGGCTCGACCTGGATCCCGCCGCGGCCGGGTTCAGCGCCGTTATCAGCGGCCACACCCATCGTCCCGCCATCGAGCACCGCCAAGGTGTGGTTTTCATCAATCCGGGCAGTGCCTCCTACCCGCGCTGGGACAGCGCTCCCTCGGTGGCCGTTCTGGACTGCGGTTCCTCAGGAATTCGAGCCCGCATACTTTTCATAAAATCTCAGCCCAGGAGTTTGTATTGAAAATCGTTGACCCCACCAATCCCATTCCCAAGTACTTACAGATCAGTGCCTGGCTGAAAGATCTGATACAATCCGGGCGCTTTAAGACCGGGGAAAAGCTCCCCTCGGAAATCGAGCTGTCCAAGATGTGCGGCGTCAACCGCAATACCCTGCGCCAGGCCATTGCGAAACTGGTGGCCGAAGGGATGCTGTACAAACGCAGGGGCAGCGGCACATTTGTCTCTTCCACGGACGATGTGCCCCTCACCCATCGCTTGACCCGCATCTCTAGTTTCAGGGACGACCTGGCCGAACTGGGCATCCGGGAAAAGACAAAACTGTTGAAAAAGGGCCTCGAACCCGCATCTGATCATGTCGCCCGTGCGCTGGTTCTGCCCAAAGACAGCCAGGTGGTGGTCATCAGGAGGCTGCGCATCGGCAATGATACGCCCCTGATCGTGGAAGAAAGCTACCTGCCGCCGGCCATGTTTACCCGGATCTTGAAAATGAACCTGACGGGATCGCTCTACAAACTGATATCCGAAAAATTCAACATTGCACTTGCCCGCAGCGAACAGAACATCCGCGCTGTTAATCTGGACCGCGAAATTTCGCGCCAACTCAGGGTCGATGAGGGTTCGGCCGGGCTTTTCATGCGGAGCCTGACCTTCGATGACAACAATGTTCCTGTCGAAATGCTGTACTCTT
>CAYUAQ010000042.1:0-30402 GCA_964442705.1 uncultured Desulfobacteraceae bacterium | reverse complement strand
TCTCTCGAACAGCGGTGGATGAATTTATGCCGGCCGGGATATCTGCATGTTTGACCTGAAGCCTTACCTGGAAAGGCAGCGCCGGGATATCGATGAGGCACTGGAATCCGTGCTGCAGCGGGCCGCTGAACCGGGCCGCCTGCGCGACGCCATGCGCCATTCTTTAATGGCCGGCGGTAAACGGCTGCGGCCGGTGCTTTGCCTGGCAGCCGCGCGGACCGTGGGCGGCCGTGCGGACACGGCCATGGAAGCCGCCTGCGCCCTGGAAATGATCCATACCTATTCGCTGATTCACGACGACCTGCCGGCCATGGACGACGATGACCTGCGGCGGGGCAAGCCCACCTGCCACGTGGCCTTCGACGAAGCCACCGCCATCCTGGCCGGCGACGCCCTGTTGACCCTGGCTTTCGAGATGCTCATGGAGGCCGGCTGTGCCCATACCCGCCAAGCCGCCGAGTGGCTGCGGGTTGGCCGGGTGATCGCCCGGGCCGCAGGCTGCCGGGGCATGGTCGAGGGACAGATGCGCGACATGGCGGCCGAAGAGCATCACCTGCAGTTGGACCAGCTGCGGGAAATGCACGCCCTGAAGACCGGCGCCCTGATTACGGCGTCCGTGGAGAGCGGCGCCATCCTGGGCGGCGGCAACACCGAGCAGGTAGGCGACCTGGGCCGTTATGCCCGGCGCATCGGACTTGCCTTTCAGGTGACCGACGACATTCTGAACGTCGAGGGAGACCCTGAGTTGATGGGAAAGGCGGTGGGCACCGACGAGGCCCGGCAGAAGAGCACCTATCCGGCGCTCATGGGGCTGGAAGAGTCCCGGGGATACGCCCGCCGTCTGATAGATGAGGCCTTGGAGAGCCTGGTTTCTTTTGGCCCCGCCGCGGCACCGTTAGCCGCCATCGCTCTTTACATCCTGAAACGGAAACGGTAGAGGCCCGGCGGAGGAAGACGCCATGGGGATACCCCTCATTCAACAGGTCCGCATCGCCAAACACATATTTGGACATCTGCTGACCGGTGACCGGCGCTTTCCGTTGGTGCTCATGCTGGAACCGCTGTTTCGCTGCAACTTGCAGTGTACCGGCTGCGGCAAGATTTCCCATCCCCCGGAGATCATGCGCCGGCAGCTGTCCTTGCAGGAGTGCCTGGCGGCCTCGGACGAGTGCGGTGCACCGGTGGTTTCCATCGCCGGCGGTGAACCGCTGCTGCATTCCGACATGCCCCGCATCGTGCGCGTTCTGGCCCGCCGCCACCGCTTCGTCTACCTGTGCACCAACGCCCTGCTGCTGAAAAAGCGCATCGATGAGTTTTCGCCTTCCCCCTACCTGACGTTCAACATCCACCTGGACGGGCTTAGGGAGCAGCACGACGCCCTGGTCTGTCGCGAGGGGGTGTTCGACACCGCCGTGGCGGCCATCCGGCTACTGGTGGCGCGCGGCTTCCGCGTTACCACCAACACGACCTTCTTCGGTCGTGAAACGCCCCACAGCGCGGCCCGCCTGTTCGATTTCCTCACTTCCCTGGGGGTCGAAGGCATGACCGTGGCGCCCGGGTTCAGCTACGAGACCGCTGCCGGGCAGGACATTTTCCTGGGCCGCCGGGGTACCACGGTGTTGTTTGGCGAGATTATGCGCATGGCCCCGCGCCGTCCCTGGCGATTCAACCACAGCAGCCTCTACCTGGATTTTCTGGCCGGCAATCGCGATTACCAATGCACCCCCTGGGGAAACCCCACCCGCAACATCTTCGGCTGGCAGCGCCCCTGCTACCTCCTGGACGACGGCGTGGCCGACAGCTACCGGGACTTGATGGCCGGGACCCAATGGGAAAAGTACGGCGTAGGGCGCGACCCGCGCTGCCGCGACTGCATGGTGCACTGCGGTTTCGAGCCCAGCGCAGTGCTGGATGCCGTCCTGCACCCCTGGAAAATGGCGCTGCTGGCCTTGCGCCGGGCGGCGTGCAGCTGAGAGGTCCGTGGTCAATGGTCCGTTGCCCGTTTTGGAACGCTCGCCACGGACAACGGACTAAAAAAGCAGCGGGAGAGCTTTTTTAAGCGCCGCCAGGGCGAGGCGAAATTCCGCATTCAGGTGCAGCAGCGCCGGCCCAAGGGCAGGGCGGTGCAGCAGGACTCGGGCCAGCTGGAAGACGTCCACGCGGCCTTGCATGTCAATGGTGTCCAGGATTTCCCTGGAGAGGCTTTCGGTGGCGGTGTCGCAGACAGCCCGCAGTATCAGCCAGGATACCCCCCGGCGGGCCGCGGCCCGCACAACGGCGGCACTTTCCATATCCACGGCCAGTGCCCCGGTTTGCCGGTAGAGGTCCGCCTTTTGGGCGGGGGTCTCGATGACCACTCCGCAGGTCACCACTGCCCCGCGCAGGATCTTTGGCCCGGCCTGGGATGGCGGCCACCGACTGCTTTCCGGTGCGGTTTCGCCCACCAGTGAGGCCCCGTTCCGGTGCTGGGCATAAACGCGGTCGGCCACGATCAAGTCGCCGGGCCGCAAGGCCGGGTGCAGCCCGCCGGCCGTCCCGGTGGCCACCAGCCGCGTGGCCCCGTTTTCCATGAGCAGGTCGGCGGCGGTCTCCGCGTTTTGCAGGCCGGCCCCGGAACAGATGCAGGCGGCAGTGGTTCCGTCGGCCAGGCGCAGCTCCCGGCGCAGAAAATTTCCCGCGGGCTGCCACCCACGGCGGCCCAGCAGGGCGAAGGCCTCGCTGCGCATGGCAACGATCAGGCCGCGGGATTTCACGACGGCCGGCCGAGATGCCGCCGCGCGCGCCCCAGGGCCATGAGCGGGAAGTAGTGGCGGTAGAGGTTGTAGTTGATCATGAAGGCCCGCGACAGCTCGATGCCCTGGGCCAGGTCCAGGCCGTTGGTGGAAAGGTCGATGCGTTCGCCCACGGCATAGCCCGGAAAGCCCGTGCCGGTGTACTGGGGCTCCTCCCAAGTGCCCTGCCGCTGGGTGGCCACCAGCCAGTCGACGCCGCACAGTATGGACTGGTCGTAGTCATGGCTGCCGGTGGCCAGCAGCGCCATCAGCGCCCAGGCGGTCTGGGAGGCCGTGCTGGTGCCGCGGCCCCGGTAGCGGTCGTCCATGTAGGAGGCGCAGCTCTCCCCCCAGCCGCCGTCCCTGTTCTGGTGGTCCGCTACCCAAGCGGCTGCCCGGCGCACGCGCCGGCTGCCCATGTCTTCTCCGACGGCCTTCAGGGCCGGCAGCACGGCCGCGGTGCCGTAAATGTAGTTGACGCCCCAGCGGCCGAACCAGCTGCCGTCGTCTTCCTGCTCGCTGTAAACGTACGCCAGGGCGCGGCGTACCGCCGGGTGGCGTCGATCGTATCCCAGCAGTCCCAGGGCCTCGACCACGTGGGCGGAGACGTCCACGCTGGGGGGATCCAGGATTTCGCCGAAGTCGGCAAAGGGAATGCGGGTCACCAGGGCACTGTTGTTGTCGCGGTCGAAAGCTCCCCAGCCGCCGTTGGCGCTCTGCATGGCCAGGATCCAGCGGGTGGCCAGTAAGAGGGCACGTTGCATGGCTGCAGCCCCCTCCAGCTGCCGTTCATGGCCCTTCAGCCGGGCCAGCACGATAAGGGCCACGGCCGTGTCGTCTACATCCGGATACCAGGTGTTCCAGCGCTCGAAAGCCCAGGCGCCGGGCTGCACGCCGCGCACGGTCATCTGCCAGTCTCCCGGGGTGGTCAGAAATTTTCCCATGATCCAGGCCAGGGCCCGCTGAAAAGAGGCCGACCGGTGGGGGGCGATGCCGCAGTCCAGCATGGCCAGCAGGGTCAGCAGCGTGTCCCACACCGGAGATTCGCTGGCATGGATATAGAGCCCGCCGTTTTTCTCGTGGGACCAGTGGCTGTCGAAGGCTTTCAGCCCGGCGGCAATGACCGGGTGGGTCACCAGGAATCCTTCCACGTTGAGGGCCATCAGGGCGTATATGAAAGGCGGCTGGATGCCGCCCCATACCCCGTCGGCGTCCTGGTGGCGCACGATCCACTCCACGCACAGCCGTCGGGCCGTGGCGCGGGCGGGCTGCAGGGGAGCGGTCACATACCTGTTGAGCAGCCGGTCCAGGGCGAAAAAGAGAGCCTCCCAGCCCAATCCGTGTTTTTTGCGCGGCAGCCGGTAGTCGAAGTTCTCCCGCCCCCCGGGAAAGAGCTCGTCCAGGCGCCGGCCGGCCGGCAGGGGCCTGACCGGACGGCGGGAAGACAGCAGCGCCAGCGGCAGCAGGGTGGCCCGTGCCCAGGAGGAAAAGCGGTAGATGTTAAACGGCGCCCAGGGCGGCAGGAAGATGATCTCCGGCGGCATGGCTGGTGTGTGTTCCCAAGGCCACTCCCCCAGCAGGGCCAGCCAGTAGCGGGTAAACACGCGGATACCGGAAAGGCCGCCGTGATCGAAAATCCAGCGCCGGGCGCTGGCCAGCGCCGGGTGGGTCGTAGCAAAGCCTGCGCAGCGCAAGGCGGCGTAACATTCCACCGTGGTGTTGATGTCGCCTGCCGGCGCATCGTAGTACACTTCCCAGGAACCGTCCGGGCGCTGTTCGTTTAAGATAGCACGGATGACCCCGGCGTGCTTGGGGTCGTCGTGCAGACCCAGAAAGTGCATGGCAAGCACCCACTGGGCTTCCATGCAGGAATTGGACTGCAGGTCGCCCATCCAGAAGCCCTCGGGGGTCTGGGCTTCCCGGGACCATGCCAGGGCCTGTTCGATGCTGTTGTCTATGCGCGCTAGGTCAGGTTGCATGCCTTGTCGGTGCTGTCTCCGCCTGCAGGGATCGGGGCGGGAAATGGCGGTGCAGCGCGGGTTTATTTCAGGGCCGGAAGCTCCGCACGCTTCTGACCGTTCATCAGCAGCGCATAGGTGCCCAGGCCGAACAGCGCCCAGAAGATCTGTTCCAGTCGCAGCGTTATACCGTAGGTCAGCCCCATGACCACATCCAGCCCCATGATCTGAAAAGCCAGCACGCGACCGCCCTCGTGAATGCCGATGCCCAGGGGCACGGCAAAGGCCAGCAGGTTGAACCAGCTGCTGAGCAGCCACACGCCGCAGGCTGCCGTGAACATGGGACGTCCGGTCAGCGCGTACAGAAACAGCGCGGCTTGCAGGATGCCCACCACGCTGCCCACCATGTGCCAGCCGATGGAGGCCAGCAGATCCCGGGGGCGTTCGCGGTGAAAACGCACCATGCCGGCATCCACCCTGCTCAGGTTCTCGGCCAGCCGTACCAGTGTCCGCCCCCCTATGTCGCGTTCGGAAAGCCAGCGCACCAGGCTGCCCAGTTTGCCGAACCGCTGGAGCAGCATGAAGGCGGCAATACCGCCCCCCATCAGGATGCTGCCGGCTGCCAGGGCCGGAAAGAGTCCACGGGGAAGTTCGGCGGCCGAGAGAATGAAAAGGGACCCCACCGAGACGAACAGCAGCAGGGCAATGGACTCCGAAAGCTTGCCGATGATAACGCCCGAGGCGGCTTCCGAGCCGCTGCCCCGGCTGGTGAGCAGGGTACCGCGGGTCACTTCACCGCCCATCTGGGCCGTGGGGGTCAGGTAGTTCAAAGCAAACCCCGCCATGTAAATCTGGTAGATGCGCCCGAAGGAGAACGCCTGGTGGTCCCGTGACAGGCAGCGCCGCCAGGCCAGGGTGTGAAACAGGTCGGCACCAGCCTGTATTAGAATGAGCGGCCCCAGCCACCATCCCAGCATCCCCAGCTGGTGCCACAGCGCCAGCGGCCCGATGCGAACCACCAGCCACACCAGCAACGCTGTGCCCATCAGGATCGATATGGTATGGAATATCTTCATGGGTTCACGGCAAGATTGCAGACAGCATCCGTTGGGGCTACTATCATGGAGCGGCGATAATGTAAATGGCGGGATACGCCGTGCTTACGCCGGTATGATGGTTAATCACGGGCCTTTCGGGCGTACCCATGGCTGCGGAACCAGTCCACGGCAGCGGCCACAGCGGCCTCCACCGGATGCTGGGGGAGCCCCAGTTCGGAAACCGCCCGGCGGCAGTCGAAATACATGTATTTACGGGCCATCCTGACGCCTGTCAGTGGTATCGCCGGGGCAATGCCCGTCAGACGCGAAAAGGCCTCGTTCAGGCGGGCAGCCGCCAGCAGGAGGCCGAAGGGAAGCCGCACGCGCGGCGCCGGGCGGCCGGTGACGGCCGAGAGAAGGGCGAAAAAGCGGCGCAGGGTCATGTTGCGGTGCCCCAGGATGTAAGCCCGGCCGGACCGTCCGCGGCGGGCCGCCAGCAGGTGACCGGCGGCCACGTCGCGCACGTCCACGAAATTCATGCCCGTGTCCAGGTAAGCCGGCATGCGGCCGTTGACGAAATCCACGATGATTTTCCCGGTGGGGGTGGGTTTGCGGTCCATGGGTCCCACCGGCGTAGACGGGTGCACGATAACGGCGGGCAGGCCCTTGGCCACGTATCGGTCCACCACCTGGTTGGCCAGGAACTTGGAGCGCTTGTAGTCTCCCACCATGTCGGCAAGCGCCACGGGGGTCTCTTCATCGGCGATCTGTCCGCTGACGCTGGCGGCCAGGGTGCCCACCGAGCCGGTATGCACCACGCGTGACACGCCGGCTTCCAAGGCTGCCTGCATGACATTTTCGGTGCCGTCCACGTTGATGGCATACATGACCTGGGGGTCCGGTACCCACAGGCGGTAGTCGGCTGCCACGTGATAGACCTGGCCGCATCCCTGCACGCTTCGCCTCACGGCATGGGCATCCCGCAGGTCACCGAAAAACAATTCGACTCCCAGCTCGCGCAGGTCGTCCACGGGGCTGGTGCGGCGCACCAGGGCACGGACTTGCACGCCCTCTTCCCGCAGCAGCCGGGCCACATGGTAGCCGATGAATCCGGAGGCACCGGTCACCAGGGCTTTCATGGTCGTGATCCCTTCAACTTTGCGCCGGTGCCTATGCCATCAGCCCAAGAGGGGGGAAACGGAAATTTTCTGTTCCGACAGAATTTCAGGGACATCTCGTAAAAATCAGATTTTCCTTGCAATTTGAAAATCAATTTAATACCACAGGGTAGCAAGTATAAGGCAACAAACCTTATATGTCTACCACAACGTGCACTCCACGAAAGAGCTCCCATGACCGCAGATGAATTTAAGGCATTGAGAAAACGGCTGAACAAAACCCAGCGCCAGATGGCCCAGCTGCTGGGGACCTCCATCAAGGCCATTCACAGTTATGAGCAGGGCTGGCGCACCATTCCGCCCCATGCCGAGCGCCAGATGCTGTTTCTGGTCAGCCGCAAAACGTCCCGCAAAGCCCTGTCCTGCTGGAAAGTCAAGCACTGCCCCGCCAAACTTCGTGCCAACTGTCCGGCTACGGAATTCAAGGCCACCCAGATCTGCTGGTTTATCAACGGGACCATCTGTGACGGAGAGGCGCTACCCAACTGGAAGGAAAAGATGGCCAAGTGCCGCTCCTGTGAGGTGTTCCAGCATCTGTTCGGCAACGAAATCGGGAACAGCGCGCCATGAAAATACTGTCCATTGCCATCAGCCGGCGCAAGGGCACCCGCAAGCAGACCGTGGCGGAAGCGCGGCTGGTGAAAGACTACGGCCTCGAGGGCGATGCCCATGCCGGCAAATGGCACCGCCAGGTGAGTTTCCTGTCTTCCGAGAGCATTGAGCAAACCCGGCAACAGGGGCTGGAGGTGACCTTCGGCGATTTTGCCGAAAACATCGCCACCCAGGGAGTTGACTGGAAACGCCTCCCCCTGGGTACCCGCATCCGGCTGGGACAGCGCGCCGTGGTGGAAATCACCCAGATCGGCAAGCAGTGCCACCGCAAGTGCGCCATCTACTACCAGGCCGGGGACTGCATCATGCCGCGCGAGGGCGTTTTCGCCCGGGTCCTCACCGGCGGCACCATCCGCACCGGCGACCCCATCACCCTTGATCCACCGCCCCGGCAAAACTGACGATTTTTCCCGATTCTTGATTAGGCGCATCCATTTTTGTATATTTATGCCCTCCCCCGATCAGGAGGTGTAGATGGAGCATTTCTGCGCCGTCAGGGCCGCCTCCTGCAAGGCTTCGGCAAAGGTGGGGTGGCCGTGCATGCTGCGGGCGATATCCTCGGAGCTGGCCCCGAACTCCATGGCCAGCACACACTCGGCGATCATGTCGGCGGCCCGCGGCCCGATGATGTGCACCCCCAGGATGCGGTCGGTGCGGGCGTGGCTGATGAGCTTGACAAACCCCTCCTTTTCACCCATGCAGCGGGCCCGGCCGGTGCCGGAAAAGGGAAATGAGCCGATGCAGCAGGGGATTTCACGCTGCCGGACCTCCTCTTCGGTCAGCCCCACGCTGGCCACCTCGGGCCAGGTGTAGATCACCTCGGGAATGGCATCGTAGTTGACCTCTGCGGGCAGGCCGGCCATGCACTCCACGGCAGCCACGGCTTCGGCCGAGGCTTTGTGCGCCAGCATGGGGCCAGGGACGAGGTCGCCGATGGCGTAGATGGATGGCACGCTGGTGCGGTACTTTTCATCCACCACAATAGGGCCGCCGGCCCCGTCGGTGCGGATGCCCAGCTCTTCAATCCCCAGCCGGTCGGTGTTGGGCCGGCGCCCCACCGAAACCAGCAGGCGGTCGAAAGCGGCGGTTTGCTGCGCGCCGTCCCTTTCGGTGGTTACCCGCACGCTGCGGGGGCGCACCTCGGCCGAGGTCACCCGGGTGTTCACCCGGATGTCCAGTCCCTGGCTGCGCAGGATACGGTCCAGGGTCCGCCCCACCTGTCCATCCAGCCCCGGGGCGATCCGGGGGAGCATTTCGATGACGGTCACCTGGCTGCCCAGCCGCTGCCACACCGAACCCAGTTCGAGGCCGATGGCGCCGCCGCCCACGATGCCCAGGCGCCGGGGCACCGACGCAAAGGAGAGCGCTTCGGTGGAGGTGACGATGCGGCGGCCGTCGAAGACCAGTGCCGGCACCGTCACCGGTACGCTACCGGTGGCCAGCAGGATGTTGTCGGCCTGGTAGGTATCCCCGCCGGCATGCGCATCGGCTCCGGTCGGGATCGCCGCTACCCGGTCGGGACCCTCCAGGCGCGCCCTGGCGTTCACGATCTGAATCTTGTGACCTTCCAGCAGTTGACGCACGCTGTCGGTGAGCTCTTTGACCACGTGTTCCTTGCGGGCCATCATGGTTGCCAGGTCCAGGGTGACCTGGTCGGTTTTAATGCCGTGCTCGGCGAAGTGCTCCCGGGCCAGGTGGTAGTATTCGCTGGAATCCAGCAAGGCCTTGCTGGGGATGCAGCCCACGTTTAGGCACACACCGCCCAGGCGCGCTCTTTTTTCGATGCAGGCCACCTTCATGCCCAATTGGGCGGCCCGCACGGCTGCCACGTATCCGCCGGGGCCGGAGCCGATGACGATGAGGTCGAAGCGTTCGGGGGTTGCCATGTTCAGATCTCCATCATGATGCGTTCGGGATTTTCGACGAGTTCCTTGATATGCTTCAGGCAGCCGACGGCTTCGCGGCCGTCCACGATGCGGTGGTCGTAGCTCAGCGCCACGTACATCATCGGCCGGATGACCACCTGGTCGTCCACTACCACGGGCCGCTTCTCAATCTTGTGCATGCCCAGGATGCCGCTCTGGGGCGTGTTCAGGATGGGGGTGCTGAGCAGCGAGCCGTAAACCCCGCCGTTGCTGATGGTGAAGGTGCCGCCCTCCAGGTCCTCCAGTGACAGCCGGTGGGTCTTGATCTTCTTCACGAATGCCACGATGGCGCGCTCCAGGTCCGCAAATCCCATGGTCTGGGCGTTGCGGATGACCGGCACCACCAGGCCGCGCTCCGAGCCGATGGCAACGCCGACGTGGATGGCGTCGTGGTAGAGGATGTCTGTGCCGTCGATGAAGGCGTTGATCTCGGGGTAGGCCTTGAGAGCCTCGACCGTAGCACGGATGAAAAAGGACATGAAGCCCAGTGAGACGCCGTGCTTTTCCTGGAAAGCCTCCTTGTAGCGTGCCCGCAGGGCCATGGCGGCGCTCATGTCGATTTCGTTGAAGGTGGTCAGCATGGCGGTGTTCTGTCGGGCCTCCAGCAGACGCTCGGCGATGCGCCGGCGGATGGGGCTCATGGCTTGGCGGCGCACGTCCCCGCCGGCCTGCGGTGCGGCGCCGGCGGCCGGCACTTCCTCCGGTGCCGGCACGGTCGCGCCCTCCAGGTGAAGCAATACGTCGCCTTTGGTGATGCGCCCCCCCGGCCCGGTGCCGCGGATGGCACCGATGTCCACCTTTTTTTCCGCCACCAGGCGCCGCACGGCCGGCGACAGGGCCGGCGCTTCGGCATCGGTCGTCTCCGGCTCGATAGCTGTGGGCGGCGCTGCCGCGGCCGGCGCCGGTTTTGCACCTGCTGCCGGGGGACGGGCCGGCTCGGCGGCCGGCGCTTCGGGAGTGGCGTCGCCGGTTTCGGCGCCGGCTTCCATATCGATGGTGCCCACCACGGCGCCGATGGCCACGGTTTCCCCCGCGGGTATCATGATGTGCAGTACGCCATCGGCCTCGGCGGCCACCTCCAGGGTCACCTTGTCGGTTTCCAACACGAACAGGGGTTCATCCCGGTGAACCCGGTCCCCCTCCTGTTTGAACCACTGGGCCAGCACCGCCTCCTGGATGGATTCGCCCACACTGGGAACGGTTATGTCAATCTGCATGGCTGCTCCTTGCTTTTTGGTGCCCCGGCTGGGCACGGATCACAATCAGGCCACGGACTTGTCCGGTTCACGGCCCAGGGCCTGGTCGATGATGGCCTGCTGCTGCAGACGGTACTTGTTGGGATAACCCGTGGCCGGACTGGACGCCGCCCGACGCCCCACCCAGCGGAGGGGCGCCATGCCTTCGGCTTCCAGCAGGGGCCGCACGAACCGCCAGGCGCCCATGTTTTCCGGTTCCTCCTGGACCCACACCCAGTTTTCGGCCCGGCCGTACCGGCGGGCCAGCTGCCGGACCTCTTCCGGGGGAAAAGGGTAGAGCTGTTCGATGCGTACAATGGCGAAATCACGGCTTTCCAGGGCCTGGCGCCGGCGGTCCAGCTCATAGAACAGCTTGCCGCTGCACAGGATCACGGTGGCGGCCTCGTCGAAGGTGGGGTCGTCGGCTAGGATCGTTCGGAAATTGCCCGCAGACAGTTCCGACAGTTCCGACACCGCCTGGGGGTGGCGCAGCAGGCTTTTGGGCGTCAGCACCACCAGGGGCTTGCGCACCGGCCGGATGATTTGCCGGCGCAAGAGATGAAAGTACTGGGCCGGCGTCGTGGGGTTGCAGACCTGCAGGTTGTCGTTGGCGCACAGCTGCAGGAAGCGTTCGGGGCGGGCGCTGGAGTGCTCGGGCCCCAACCCTTCCAGGCCGTGGGGCAGCAGCATAACCAGGCCGTTGAGACGCTGCCACTTTTCCTCGCCGCTGGCGATGTACAGGTCGATGACCGCCTGGGCGTTGTTTACGAAGTCGCCGAACTGGGCTTCCCACAGCACCAGGGCCTCGGGGCGCACCATGGCGTAGCCGTACTCGAAGCCCAGCACGCTGGCTTCGGCCAGCAGACTGTTGTATACCGCAAAAGGAGCCTGCTCGGCGCCCAGGTGGTTGAGCGGGGTGTAGGTGCTTCCGTCGCGGGTGTTTACCAGCACGCTGTGCCGCTGGCTGAAGGTGCCCCGCTGGCTGTCCTGGCCACTCAGGCGTACCGGGGTGCCCTCCCTCAGCAGTGTGGCGAAGGCGAGTTGCTCGGCGTTGGCCCAGTCGATGCCCCGGCCCTTTTCGACCGCCTGCAGGCGCTTTTCCAGCAGCCTTTCGAGTTTGGGATGCAGGCCGAAGCCCTCGGGCACGGCGGCCAGTTTATGGGCCAGGCCCGTCAGGGCGGCTTTGGGAACTGCCGTTTCAGCCGGCAGGGAAAGGTCGGCTTCCTGGTACGGCCGCCAGTTCCCGTAGAAATCATAAACCGGAAAAACGCAGGCCGTGCCGTGGATCTCGTCATAGGCGCTTTCCAGCCTTTCCAGAATGCCGGTTTCCACCCGCTCCAGATCCTGGGCGCGTACCAGCCCCTCTTCGGTCAGCTGCCGGGCGTATAGTTCGCTGACCGGCGGTCGTTTTCGGATGCGCTCGTACATGAGGGGCTGGGTGAAATAGGGTTCATCTCCCTCGTTGTGCCCGTATCGGCGGTAGCAGACCACATCCACCACCACGTCCTTGCCGAAGGTCTGGCGGTAGTCCACGGCCAGCCGCATGACGTGCACGGCGGCCTCGGGGTTTTCGCCGTGAACGTGGAAGATCGGCACCATCAGCATTTTGGCCACGTCGGTGGAGTAGCGGGTGGAGCGGGCATCTTCGGGCAGGGTGGTGTAGCCGATCTGGTTGTTGATGATCAGATGAACGGTGCCGCCGGTGCGGTAGCCCTGCAGCTGGGACATGTTGAGGGTTTCGGCCACCAGTCCCTGACCGGCGAAGGCGGCGTCCCCGTGGATCAGCAGCGGCAGCACGCGGCTGGCGTCACCGGTGGGCAACAGCTCCTGCCTGGCCCGCGCCACCCCCTCGGCCACCGGATCCACCGATTCCAGATGGCTGGGATTGTTGACCAGAAACCAGCGCAGCGACTGACCGCCGGCCGTGGTCGTGTCGGCGAGGTAGCCGTTGTGATACTTGACGTCGCCGGCACCCGTGAGGGAATCCGGATTGTAGCAAATTTCAAATTCCGCGAAGATGTCCGGGAGGGGTTTCTGCAGAATGTTGGCCAGCACGTTGAGCCGGCCCCGGTGAGCCATGCCCAGGATGATTTCGGCCACGCCCTGGAGGGTGCCGTGTTCGGCCAGGGCGTCCAGCAGGGCAATGACGACATCGGCGCCCTCCAGGGAAAAGCGCGTCTGGCCCAGGTACTTCTTGTTTAAAAACCGCTCGAAAAGGACCGATTCGTACAGCCGGGTGACGATACGCAGCCGGGAGGCCGTATCGAGCTGGGGCCGGTTGAGCACTGGTTCCATGCGCTGCCGCAGCCAGCGGCGTTCTTCGGGATCCTGCAGGTGCATGTATTCCACACCCACCGAGCGGCAGTAGGTTTCCCGCAGCAGGGCCACGATGTCCTTTAGCAGGGCCCGTTCCACATTGGCCAGGTCGGGCGTGTAAAACTCGGTGACCAGATCATCGGGCGTCAGTCCGAAAGCCGCCAGGTTCAGCAGCGGGTGCTCTGTGGGGCAGGCCGTCAGTGGATCCAGGCAGGCCAGCAGGTGACCGATATTGCGGTAGCGGTCGATGAGCATCTGCACCCGGGCCTGTTTCATCAGTCGGGATTCATCCACGGCGGTCTCCGGGAGCTTTGCCTGTGTTCCCTGCCGGAACCCTTCGAAGAAAAACTGCCAGTCGCGGGAGACGCTCAGGGGGTCCTTTTCCCAGCGGCGGTACTGCTCGTCGATATAGACGGCGTTGAGGGTTTCGCTGATATTCATAACCATTGGATCTCCATTGGTCTTCAGGCTGACCGGCTGGGTGTGGTGGCCGACCGTATGCGGGCAAACCACCGGCTGACGCCGGATGCCACCTGATGGCGGTGTTCGGTCCGCGAAAACATGTGGTCGGCGCCGGGGACAATCAGCAGTTCGGTGTTTCTCGGCTTGTGGCGGCCGGCGGCGTAGGCGTTGCTGACGGCAATGATCTCGTCCTGCTGGCCGTGAACCACCAGCAGGGGGATTTTCAATGCCGCCAGGCTTTCGGCCAGGCTGTATCGGCCGGCATCGGCAAAAAAATTACGGTGCAGCCGCAACCGCCGCCCCCGGCTGGTGAAGGACACCTCGCCACGGCGTTCAAGCTCCTCGCGCTGGGCCGGCGTCAGAAAACTGGCCGGTTCGAGGCCCGCCAACCGGCCGGCCAGGGTGCAGACCGCCCTGACGCCGGGGTGACGGGCGGCCGCCAGGACTGCCACGGCAGCGCCCATGCTGTGGCCGGCCAGACCTATCCAGGAAGCCCCCTGCGCCCCCATGAACGCCATGGCGGCGCCGATTTCGGCGATGTAGGCGGAATAGCTGGAGGCGGCAAAATCCCCCCCGCTCTGGCCGTTTCCGGAAAAGTCAAACCGCAGCGCCAGGAAGCCGTGGTCGCACAGCCCTTCACAGATGGCGCGCAGGATGGCCGTGTGGCGGGAGCAGGTGAAGCAGTGGCCCAGAATCACGGCCTCCCGGGCAGGCGCATCGGGAGTGTGCAGGGTGGCGGCGAGTTTTTCGCCCCGCGGGCCGGTGAAATAGAGGGACTGTTGCATTGAAAGCCTTGTGATGAATACGAATTGCGTGCCGTCCATCTAGCCAAAATCCCCCGCGCTTGTCAACCGTGCAAGGGGGGCGTCCATTTCCCCTTGTTCCCCGGCGGTCTTTGGGGCATAATGGCCGCGTTCAAAAACGGTTTTGACGGGAATTGGAATAGGCACTATGTTTTGAACTGGTCGATGCCGAGGTTGATGACGGTCGAAACGAGCGCATTGCAGCCGCGATCCGGCGATGGAGAAACAGAAATAAACCCCAGCAATGATGGAGGCTGACCATGGCCAAAGAGAAGCGTTACACCATTAAAACCGCCTGCCCCCAGTGCGGCTGCAGCGGCGTGAGCGTGCTTTCCGAAGAGGAGATGAAGGCCCGCTACGGTGATGTTCCCAATGTGGAAATGGAGTGCAGCGAGTGCATGGCGCATTACGATGCGCAGATGAAGGACGTCTGCCCGGAATGGGATGCCGCATGCCGCATGAAGGAATAGCATCATTCGGCTGCCGGACATACGCAGGTGCTGCTGGGCTACTTTCCGGCCAGCCGGTCCGGAGCATGTCTGCCGCGGGCCGTTTCACCGGTATGGACAGCCATGCCTGACATGCACCCCCGACACAGCGGGGCCATCGCCCGGCTAAGCGTCTTCCTGGCCCTGTCCAGGACGCCTCACGGACTGCTGGATATGGCCACACCGGTTTTGGCCGCCGTGTTGTATCTGGGCGTCTTCCCGCCCCTGGGCACCGGTGTGCTCGGGCTGCTGACCGCTTTTGCCGGTTACACGGCTGTCTATGCCCTCAACGATGTGGTCGATTACCGCATCGATCGGCAAAAATACCGGCAGGGACTGCTTGCCGGCCGTGATGGTGATCTGGATGCCATCCTGGTGCGTCACCCCATGGCCCAGGGGCTGTTGAGCCTACGTGAGGGCGTTTTGTGGACCCTGGGCTGGTCGGCGGCTGCCGTCGTGGGCGCTTATCTGCTCAACCCGGCCTGCGTGCTGATTTTCGGGATCGGCTGCCTGCTGGAAGCGGTATACTGCCTGATGCTGCGTTTCAGCCAGCTGCGGGTTTTCATCAGCGGTATCGTTAAAACCCTGGGAGCCATCGCGGCCGTGTTTGCCGTGGACCCCCACCCCGGGGTGTCGTTTCTGGGGGCGCTGTTCCTGTGTCTTTTTTTCTGGGAAATAGGAGGCCAGAACATCCCCAACGACTGGTCTGACCTCGAGGCGGACAGCTGCCAACAGGCCTGCACCCTGCCGGTCCGACTGGGCGCGGACCGCGCCGCGGTGCTGATCGTGATGTTTCTGTTTATGGCGGTGGCCGAAAGCGTAATCCTGTTTGAACTCTCGCCGGCCGATTTTGACATCGGCCACATGGTGGCGGTCCTGGTTGCAGGGGCGCTGCTGCTGCTGATGCCGGCCATCGACCTGCTGCGGACCCCCGCGGGTGCCGGTGCCATGCGGCTGTTTAACCGCGCCAGCTATTATCCGGCCGTCCTGCTGCTGGTGGTGCTGGCACGCCTGCTGGCCTGACAGGATAACGCGCCGGCTGATCGCCGAGCCCATCTCCCTTGGCCTGCATTAGGCGGTCATTTCTGTAGAATGCTATGCGGAGGCCTTTTGAGAAGAAGGTTTCGGAGGTTTTTTCCCATCCCTGCAGGCGGTTCAATTCCCGGTTTTCCCTTTCCACAAAAACAAAATGTTCAGACCAGGTGTGCTGCAGGATACTGCCCAGGCCGAAGGTGGCCATGCAGAGCAGGATCAGCGCTTCCACCCGGTGCAGGTGGAGCAGTGCAGCGCCGGCGATGAGCACCACGCCGTACAGGCTGTGGTGGAGGTGGTAGTCGTTGACGCTTAGTTTGACGCCCCGAAAGATTTTTTCGTAAATGGCGGTGAGTTTTATGCCCGATACCAGGCTGATGAACAGCAGTAAAAACAATCCCATGGAGTTCCTTCCATCAACGGTGCGGTGGGTGTGCACCTATTTTTTGGTGCCGGTGTGAACAACGGCAATGCCGTTGGTCAGGCGGCGGTAATGAACATCGCAAAACCCGATGTCCTCCAGGATGGATGTCAGCTCATCGGGCAGGGGGAAGAGGCGGATGGTCTCCGGCAGGTGGGTGTAAGCCTGCCGGGAACCGGCCAGCAGTTCCCCCAGAAAGGGCATGACGCAAAAAGAGTACACGTCGTAAAGCCAGCGGAAGACAGGAGCGGTGGGTTTGGAAAACTCCAGGCACATGAAGCGGCCGCCCGGTTTCAGAACCCGATGCATTTCGGTGAATCCCTGTCGCATGTGGGTCACGTTACGGATGCCGAATCCCACCATGGCGGCATCGAAGCCGTCGTCGGGAAAGGCTATTTTTTCGGCGTCCCCCTGGACGTGGGTGATGGTGCGCCGCAAAACAGCGTTGTCCAGCCGGGGCTTGCCGGCCTGCATCATGGCATGGTTGATGTCGTAGATGACCACGCAGCCGCCGGGCCTGACGCGGCCGGCCGCCAGGCGTGCCAGATCCCCCGTGCCCCCGCAGACGTCCAGCACCCGGTCGCCGGGCCGCAGACCGGTCATGCGCACAGCCGCTCGTTTCCAGGCGTGGTGGATGCCGAAGCTCAGCAGGGTGTTCATGAAATCGTAACGATGGGCCACGGAGTTGAAATGGCGGCACACCCACTGGACTTTTTCTTCTTCGGGCACCTGCTGGAAACCGAAACTGGCGGTCCTGGACCGCGAGATGTGTTCATCCAGCTGCTGACGTCGTTTCTGCTCGTCGAACCATCGGTGCTGTGTGGGGATCATCTGCGGCCCCTTCCGGCTTTCGATGCAGCCTCCTCCAGCGTCTCCTGCCACTGCACGGAAAGTCCGCAGGTATCGAAAATCGGCCGCAAATAGGCGAGGCTCTCCCGGCCGGCGGTTTCCGGGTCGTCGGTGTAGGGGTACAGTTCCAGCGTGATGTTCCCGGCATAACCCAGGCGCCGCATGCGGGTAAACACCTGCTCGAAATCGATGGCGCCGTGCCCGGCGATCAGGTGATGGTGGCGACGGTTGGGGGCGATGTCCTCCAGGTGGACATGCCCGACCCATTGAAACAGTTCTTCGAAGGCCTCGGCGGGATTCTCTCCGACGCAGAAAAAGTGACCGATGTCGAAATTCAGGCCCACGGCCGGTGAAGCGATTGCCTGCACAAGCGGCTTGAATTCGGCCGTACGCTCGATCAGCAGACCAGGCTCCGGTTCGATGAGCACCCGGACCCCCAGCCGCTCGGCCTCGGGAAGCACCCGGTCGAGCCCCTGATGGAAAAGGGCGAGAGCCTCATTGCGGGAGATGCCCCTGACAGGCCCGCCGGGCGGCACCGAGATGTTGGCGCATCCCAGCTGCCGGGCCAGCTCCAGGCAGTCCAGTGTGTGCCGCACGCGAATGTCGCGGCGCCCCCCGTCGGCTTCGATCCAGGAAGGCAGATAGGTGTCACCCACGGCAAACAAGGTAAAGCCGTTGAGGTTGGTGGGCGTGAGACGGTGTTCTGCCAGGGCCGTCTCTACCTCCGCTAGCCGCCGGCGCCCATAATCGGGAGGATAGAGATGCGGACGGTCACACATGATCTCCACGCCTCGGAATCCCAGCTTGCCGATCCGGGCAAAGGAATCGGTCAGGTCGAACTTCGTAAATGCATTGGTGCTGTAGCCCACTATCACGGTTGTGCCACTCCTGATGGTGCCGCTGTTAAAAAACAAAGATACCTACCCCCTCTGTCCCCTCAATGCAAGCAAAATCCCACAACGGACTTTCCCTGATACGCCGTCGACGGGAAAATTTTCTCCCATCCGCCGCTTTCCGAGGGGGATGAATGCCCGCCGGTTCAGGCAATACAGCGGCCGTTCACCAGGGCGAAGGAGCTAAAAAATTTTTCCCCCGGAATTGAAATTTTTACTCCACAATACTCCACCAGCTTTTGCCATGGTTGTTTTAGTTTTAACTTTCGCTAATTATTATTAAAAATTTTTAATTCAATTTTTCTTTTTTCTTGACAGGTCGTGAAAAATAGTCTTAATAAACCCAAAAGTGGTTTAAAGTGGATTAAAGGGGTTTTCCCATGTTCCGCGGCAACTCGTTTCACAGTATCGATCCCAAGGGCCGGCTGGTCATTCCGGCCCGCTTCAGGGACGTGATCAATGCGACTGGCGGCGGTCTGATGGTGACCGTTCTCGGTCAGGGGTTGTACGCGTACACCTTCGAGGAATGGAATAAAATCGAATCCAGGGTGCTTTCCATGGCCGAAACCAGCGACCGCATGCGCCGGTTCCGGCTGTTTTTCATCGGCGGCGCGCACCGCTGCCTGTGTGACAAACAGAGCCGTATCCTGATTCCCCAGGTACTGCGTGAGGACGCCGGATTGGACAAGGAGGTCGTTCTGGCCGGCCTGTTGAACCATTTTGAGATCTGGTCGCGCGAAAACTGGGAAGCGGAAAAACTCCGCATGCGAGAAGACATGCACAACGGGACCGTTGGGGCCGAAATCGCCAAACTGGGACTATAGGTCATGGCTTACAGGCATACGCCTGTGCTGCTGTCCGAGGCGCTTCACTACCTCCACTGCCGACCCGGCGGTACTTACGTCGACTGCACACTGGGAGGAGCGGGGCACGCCAGGGCCATAAGCGATGCCATCGCCCCCGGCGGCATCCTGATCGGCATCGATCAGGACCCGGATGCGCTCAGGCACGCAGAGATCGCTTTCCGGGCCGCTTCTGTTTCCGTCCACCTGTTTTACGGCAGCTTTGTCCTTCTTCCTGAATTTTTATCACAGCTGAATCTGACGGCGGTAGACGGGATTCTGATGGATCTTGGGATTTCCCACCACCAGATCAGGTCAAGCGGGCGGGGCTTCAGTTTCGACGCCGACGAACCGCTGGACATGCGTATGAACCCCGCCGGCGGTACGCCGGCCGCTGTAATCATCAACGAGAACAGTGAGGCCGAGTTGAGGGAACTTTTTCGAAAATACGGGGAAGAGCGTTTTGCCGGCCGCATCGCCCGCCGAATCGTGGCCGTGCGCCGACGGACCCCGATCCGCACCAGCCGGCAGCTTGCCGAGGTGGTGCGCGCAGCCGTCCCGGCGGCGGTGCGGCGCAGGGCGCGTATCCATCCCGCCACGCGGGTCTTCATGGCGCTGCGCATTGCGGTCAACGATGAGCTGGGGAGCCTGAGGCGCTTTCTCGACCGGGTCGTGGACCTGTTGAATCCAGGAGGAAGGTTGTGTGTCATCAGTTTCCACTCCCTCGAGGACCGCATTGTCAAGCAGCGCTTCCGGTCGCTGGCGCGGGGATGTGTGTGCCCGCCGGATTTGCCGCAGTGCTGCTGCGGCCGCAGGCCCCTGGTGCGCATCCTGACCCCCCGGGTGGTGCGTGCCGCCGACGCCGAAGTGCGGCGTAACCCGCTGGCGCGTAGCGCCCGGCTGAGAGCCGTCGAGCGTCTCGCCGCTGAGGGGGCCTGAGCCGTGGCCGCACACCGGAAAAACAGTCGCAGAAAGGAGCCCTTTCGCACCCGCACCTGGATCGTGCTGCTGCTCGTCTTTGTGGGAGAGCTGCTGATCTACACTTGGTGTCGGGTACAGTACGTCAACGTCGGATACGAATTGTCGCGGGTAACCGAAAAGCATGCCGCTCTGATGACCCTGCGTAACAGTCTCAAAGTCGAGTTGGCCCGGCTCAAATCGCCGGCCCGCATCGAGAAGATCGCCAGGGACAAACTGGGGCTGGTTCGCCCCGCGGCGGACCAGGTCGTGACGCTGCCATGAAGAAGACCGGACCGAAAAACTACCTTCGCATGCGGGTTACCATCGTGGGTGCCGGGTTTGCGGTGCTGCTGGCCGTAATCGCCGGCAGGGCCATACACCTGCAGGTCTATCGACATCGGTGGCTTTCGGAGATGGCGGCCGGCCAGTACGAGAAATCCGTCGTGTCGCAGGGCAAGCGGGGTGCCATCTACGACGCGCGCTTTCATGATCTGGCGGTGAGCCTGGATGTCACTTCCATCGGGCTGCATCCGCAGAAGATGAAAGGCCGCGGCAGGGCGGCGCTGAAGCTCGCCAAAGCCCTGCACATGTCCCCCAGGCTGGTGCAGCGCAAGCTGAAATCCAAGAAGACCTTCGTTTGGCTCAAACGCAAAGCCTCTCCCAAACAGGTGGCGGCGGTCAAGGCCCTGTCCCTCAGCGGCGTAGCCTTCGTCAGGGAGCGCAGCCGCTTCTACCCCAACCGCAGTCTGGCGGCCCAGGTGATCGGATTCTGCGGCGTGGACGGCAACGGGCTGGAAGGCCTCGAGTTTTTTTACAACCGGGTGCTGCAGGGCGGCGAGGACCGCTTTACCGTGTGGCGCGACGCCCGGGGGCGGTGGTTCGAGGCCGACCGGCCGCCGTACATCGCCGACGCGGGCAGCAACCTGGTGCTGACCATCGACGCCGCCATCCAGCACATCACCGAAAAGGCGCTGGCCGAGGCCGTGCGCAAACATTCCGCCAAGGCCGGCATGGCCATCGTCATGCGGCCGGCCACCGGCGCCATAATGGCCCTGGCCAACTATCCCTATTTCAACCCCAACAGCTACCGTGACTACGGGAAATCCCGCTGGCGCAACCGGGCCATCACCGATCCCTTCGAACCCGGCTCCACCATGAAGATTTTCCTGGCCGCGGCCGCCCTGGAGTCCGGCAAGATATCCCCCGGCAGTATTTTTTTCTGTGAAAACGGGGCCTACCGCATAGGGCGGCGCACGGTGCACGACACCCACCCTTACGGATGGCTGTCGCTGCAGCAGATCGTCAAAAAGTCCAGCAACATCGGCGCTGTCAAGATAGGCGCCCTGGTGGGGTCCAAGCGGCTCCATGACAAGCTGCGCAAGCTGGGCTTTGGGTCGCGCACCGGAATCGATGCCCCCGGTGAGAGCGCGGGTCTGCTGATGTCCTACCGCAAGTGGACCCGCATCGATGCCGGCGCCATCGCCTTCGGCCAGGGCCTGGCCGTGACAGCGGTCCAGCTGGCGTCGGCGGTCGGCGCCATTGCCAACGACGGCATTCTCATGCGGCCCTACCTCGTTCAGGCCATCACCGATGCCAACGGGAAACTGGTCAAGAAAATCGGGCCCGAAAAGATCCGCCGGGCCGTTTCACCCGAGACGGCCCGCGCCATTCGCCGCATCATGCGCACGGTGACCACCGAGGGCGGCACCGGCGTCAATGCCGCCCTGGAGGGCTATACCGTGGCCGGCAAGACCGGCACGGCCCAGAAGGTCGGGCCCGAGGGGGGATACGCGCGGGGGAAATACGTGTCCTCATTCGTGGGCTTCCTGCCGGCCGGGGATCCCGAAGCCGTCATCCTGGTGGTGGTTGATGAGCCCGAGAAGTTTCACTACGGCGGCACCGTGGCGGCGCCGGCCTTCAAGACCATCGCGCGCAGCGTGATGGACTATCTCGGGGTGCCGCCCCGGCGGCCGGCCGGCGACAAATTCAAGGTGGCCCTGGTGGAAGAGGTGCGCCCATGAGACTCTCGCGGCTGCTGGCGGATATCACCCCGGTCTGGGTCAGCGGCGCCGGAGAATGCCGCGGCAAGCCGTTGGCGGAGTTGCTGCCGACTGACCCGGAAATCGGATCGTTACACTACCGCGCCCAGGAGGTCCGGCCGGGAGGCCTCTTCGTGGCGGTTGCCGGGTTTGCCCGCGACGGGCACGACTTCATCGCCCAGGCGGCCGCAAGAGGGGCAGGGGCGGTGCTCAGCCAGCGGCCCGTGGAGATGGAAAACCTCACGGTCGTTGTGGTGGACAGCACCCGCCGAGCCCTGGCGCTGGCTGCCGCCCGCTTTTACGGACGGCCCTGCCGCCGCCTGACGGTGATCGGCATTACCGGCACCAACGGCAAGACTACCACGGCCAGCCTGCTGGAGAACATGATGGCGGCGGCCGACATGCAGGTCGGGGTCATCGGCACCCTCAACTGCCGCTATGCCGGCCGGGAAGTGCCCCTTTCCATGACCACGCCGGAAGCGCTGGACCTGCAGCGCCTGATGGCCGAAATGTGTGCCGCCGGGGTTACCCATGTGGTCATGGAAGTGTCTTCCCACGCCCTGGATCTGTACCGCATCGACGCCTGCGATGTGGATCTGGCGGTGTTCACCAACCTGAGCCGGGACCATCTGGACTACCACGGAGACATGGCGGCCTACTGGTCCTGCAAGAAGCGCCTTTTCACGGAGCATCTCAGGGCAGACCGGGCCGAAGGCCGGCCGGCGGCGGTGGTCAACAGCGACGACCCCCACGGCAGGGAGCTGCTGGACATTCTCGCCGGCAGGGTGCTGCGTACCGGAAGCGGCGGTGACGTGCGGCCCGCAGAGATCACCATCGACCGGCACGGCATCCGCGGCACCTTGCAGACGCCGGCCGGCCCGCTGGTGTTCACCTCCCCGCTCATCGGGCGGCATAACCTGGAAAACATCATGAGCGCTACCGGGACGGCACTGGCGCTGGGCCTGAACAGGGACCATATCCGCAAGGGCATCGAAACCCTGGCCAGCGTGCCGGGCCGCCTGGAGCGGGTGCCGGATCCGGCCGGCCGGATCATCTGCGTGGACTACGCCCACACCCCGGACGCGCTGGAAAATGCCCTCAGAGCCCTGAGAGAGCTCACCGCTGGCCGGCTGGTGTGCGTGTTCGGCTGCGGCGGAGACCGCGATCGGGGCAAACGCCGACAGATGGGCGCCATCGCGGGTCGTTACGCCGATCTGGCCGTCGTCACTTCGGACAACCCGCGCAGCGAACCGCCCATGGCTATCATTCAAGAGATCCTGCCCGGTGTGCGGGAAGCCGGAGCGCGGGAGAGTTCTCCCCACGATCTGGACCTGCGAAACGGGTTTCACCGCTACGTGGCGGATCCCGACCGGGCCGCCGCCATCGCCCTGGCGCTCTCTGTCACCCGCGGTGGGGATGCGCTGCTGATTGCCGGCAAAGGCCACGAAACCTACCAAATTATCGGGGATCGGACCCTGCCTTTCGACGACCGCCGCGAGGCCCGCCAAGCGCTGCGCCGGCTGGAGAAAGAGGCCGTATCATGAGTGCACTGCCCTGGAAAATCGGCGAACTGATCGAGGCCTGCGGCGGGCAGGTGCTTAGCCCGGGCGACCGCGGCGAATTCGCCGCCATCGGCATCGACTCGCGTACCATCACCCCCGATGCGCTGTTCGTGGCCATCGCCGGTGAGGTCCACGACGGCCACGGTTTCATCGGCGATGTGCTGGCAAAGGGGGTCCGCGGCTTGGTGGTCGCGGCTGACAGAGCCGGCGGTCTGCCCGTGGCCGACTGGCGGCGGGACGGCATTTTCTGTCTGGCGGTGCCGGACACCACCCGGGCACTGGGCGCCTTGGCCCGTTGGCGCAGGCGTCGGCTGGGAGTATCGGTGGCGGCCATCACGGGCTCCAACGGCAAGACCACTACCCGGGCCATGACCGCCGCCGTGTTGTCCCGGCGTTTCCGGCTGCTGGAAACCAGCGGCAATTTCAACAACCAGATCGGGTTGCCGCTGACCCTTTTCGGCCTGCAGCCCGACCACCGGTGGGCCGTGCTGGAGCTGGGCACCAACCATCCGGGGGAAATTCGACGGCTGGCGCGCATCTGTCTGCCGGATGTGGGCGTCATCACCAACATCGCCCCGGCGCACCTGGAAGGGCTGGGGTCCATCGAAGGCGTGCGGCTGGCCAAACGGGAGCTGCTGGAGGAATTGAACCCCGGCGGCACGGCCGTTTTAAATCGCGATGACCCCAACGTGACGCGCATGGCCGACGAGGTTGACCGGCCGGTCCTTTTTTTCGGCCGCCATGCCGAGGCCGTGGTGCGCGGTGATGACATACACGTCTCCGGACAGGGCCTGGTTTTCACCCTGCAGCTCCCCGATGAGACCGGGCCGGTGCACCTGCGCACGCCGGCCCGCTTCATGGTGGCCAATGCCCTCGCGGCTGCGGCCGTGGGCCTGGTGGTGGGACTGACCGCCGCTGAAATCAGAGACGGCCTGGAAGATTTCGTGCCCGTCAAGGGACGGCTGAACATTTTGGAGCTGGCCGACGACATCGTGATCATAGACGACACATACAACGCCAATCCCGGCTCCATGAAAGTGGCCCTGGAGACCCTGATGGCGCTGCCGGGCGGAAGCCGGACCGTTTTCGTGGCCGGCGACATGAAAGAGCTCGGCCGCCGTGAAAGGGCGCTGCATACCGAAGTCGGTGCCCTGGCCGCGCGCTGCGGGGTGGACAGGATAGTCGTCTGCGGCCGGTTCGCCGAAGATCTGGCCGCCGGGGCGCGGGCGGCCGGCATGTCGGCGGCGGCGGTGACCGTCGCCGAGCGGCAGGAGATCATCGACCGCATAGAGGAATGGCTGCGGCCGGGAGACCGGGTGCTGGTCAAGGGGTCCCGGGCCATGGCCATGGAGGCAGTGGTGGAACGGCTCAGACAGCGTGGCGGCGACGGCCGCCTGGGGAGGGCCTAACCATGCTTTACCACCTGCTTTATCCGCTGCACACAACGCTGTCGGTGCTGAACGTGTTTCGTTACATCACGTTCCGGACCATCTACGCCAGCCTGACGGCCTTTCTGATCAGTTTCCTGCTGGGGCCCTGGCTGATCGGCAAACTGAGCCGCTGGCAGGTGGGGCAGTATATCCGCGACGACGGCCCCCAGAGCCATCTGCAGAAGGCCGGTACGCCCACCATGGGCGGCATCTTGATTCTGTTCGCGGCCCTGACGTCCACCCTCCTGTGGGGCAATCTGTCGAACCTGCTGGTCTGGATCGCCCTGGCGGCCACCACCACTTTCGGCCTGATCGGCTTTCTGGACGATTACCTGATGCAGGTGCGCAAGCAGAGCAAGGGTTTGACGGTGGTCACCAAGTTCAGCATGCAGGGCCTGGTGGCGCTGGTCATCGGCGCCCTGATTTACCTGCAGGCCGATTTCGACGGCCGCGTGACGGTGCCTTTTTTCAAACATGTGTCCCTCAACCTGGGGTGGGGCTACGTGCCGTTCGCCGCCCTGGTGATCGTGGGGTGCTCCAACGCCGTCAATCTCACCGACGGGCTGGACGGTCTGGCCATCGGGCCGGCCATCATCGCCTTCAGCACCTACATGATCTTCGCCTATGTGGCCGGACACGTGAAGATCGCCCGTTATTTGCAGATCAGCTACATTCCCGGTTGCGGGGAGCTGGCGGTCTTCTGCGGGGCCCTGGCCGGCTCCGGCATGGGCTTTCTGTGGTTCAATGCCTACCCGGCGCAGATTTTCATGGGGGATGTGGGATCCCTGTCGCTGGGTGCCGCCCTGGGTACGGTGGCCGCCATTACCCGGCAGGAGATCCTGCTGATGCTGGTGGGTGGGCTCTTCGTGATCGAGGCCCTGTCGGTCATCTTTCAGGTGGGGTTTTTCAAGATGACCAAGGGGCGGCGCATATTCAGGATGGCGCCGCTGCACCATCACTTCGAACTCAAGGGCTGGCCCGAACCCAAGGTGATCGTGCGCTTCTGGATCATCGCCATCGCGCTGGCCCTGCTGTCCATGAGTACCCTGAAGCTGCGTTAACAAATATTGAAAGGGGAGAGGTTATCGTGGGAAACGCTTTTTGTGAAGCCCTTGAAATGTTGAACGACACCCGTGAACAGCATCAGGCCGTACGCGCTTTTCTGGCCGAATCCGAGCAGTACCGCGTTCTGCTGGCCGAGCCGGCGGCCGGCGATGCCCCGGGGTACTGGGGTGTGGTGCTGGAGGGCGAGCTGGAACTGACCTGCGGCCAGGAGCGGCGGGTCTATGGTTGCGGCGACCGTTTTTTCACCGGCCTCCGGCCGACCGCGGCATGGAAGAATCTGTGTCGGCTGTTCTGACACCCATGGCAGAGACACCCTTGGCGGCGATGGGGGTGCCCCGCCGCCGGAGGGAGCACCGAGACGTGGAACCGGACTTTACCAGCAAACGCATCGTGGTCATCGGCGCCGGCAAAACCGGCCTGGCCCTGGCGCGCTTCTTCAGCGCCCGTGGGGCCCGCGTGACGGTTTCCGACCGGGCAGATGAGGAGGTCCTGGCCGGACAGGCCGATGCCTTGCGGCGGATGGGGGTGACCCTGGAAGCCGGGGGGCATCGCCCGAAGACATTCCAGGAGACCGACCTGGTGGTGCTCAGCCCCGGTGTGCCCCATAATCTGGCGGTGCTGACCGCGGCCCGGCAAAGGGGCGTGCCCGTCACCGGCGAGGTTGAGCTGGCGGCCGGTTTCATTGGCGAGCCGGTGGTGGCGGTTACCGGCACCAACGGCAAGACCACCACGGTGAGCCTGACCGGCGAGATGCTGAAAGCCTCGGGAAAGAACGTCTGGGTGGGCGGCAACATCGGACGACCCCTGATCGAATACGTTCACGACCGCAGAATCCATGAAGCCCTGGTGCTGGAGCTGAGCAGTTTTCAGCTGGACACCATCGAGACATTCCGGCCACGGGTAGCCGTACTGCTCAACATCTCGGCCGATCACCTGGACCGCTATGCCTCTCTGGCGGATTACACCGCTTCCAAGAGTCGTATCTTTAAAAACCAGACCGCCGCCGATACCGCCGTGGTCAACGCCGGCGACCCCCGCGCCCTGGCGGCCGTCGGCGGGGGCCGGGCCCGTCTGCTGGCCTTCATCCAGGGGTCGCCGCAGCAGCTGCCCACCGCCCAGGGAGCGGCCATCGAAGGGGAAATGCTGATCATCCGTATGAAAGAAGCCGGCGGAGAGGCACGGTTCGATCTTTCGGCGGTGGGCCTGCGGGGTGCACACAACCGCGAGAACATGGCCGCCGCCGCGCTGGCGGCCCTGGCCGCAGGGGCGCGTCCGGACGGCATTCGCAGGGCGCTGGCGGATTTCAGGGGCCTGCCCCACCGCCTGCAGCCGGCCGGTACGGTCGCCGGGGTGGCGTACATCAACGATTCCAAGGCCACCAACGTGGACGCCGTCTTGCGGGCCCTGGAGTCCTTTGACCACCCGGTGGTGCTGATCATGGGCGGCCGCACCAAGGGAGACGATTTCGGGCTGCTGCGGGAGCCCCTGGCCAGCCGTGCCCGGGCGCTGATCGTCATGGGCGAGGCCGCCGACCGCATTTTGGAAAGGCTGGACGGCTTGGTTGGAACCCACCGGGTGGCCGACATGGCCGCCGCCGTGGGGCTGGCCCGGCGGCTGGCCCGGCCCGGTGACGTGGTGCTGCTGGCACCGGGCTGCGCCAGCTTCGACGCCTACCGCGACTACCGGCAGCGGGGTGAGGACTTTTTGCAGAAAGTGGCTGAACTGAGATGACGACACCCACCAAAAACAGCCCATCCTCCCAGGCCCGGTCGTTTGCCTACGACGTGGGACTGCTGTTTCCGGTGCTTTTTCTGGTGGGCATCGGCATCGTCATGATTTACAGTGCCAGCTCGGCCCTGGCCATGAAGAAATTCGGCAGCGACTACTATTTCTTAAAAAAACAGATCATCTCCGGCCTGCTGGGCATCGTCCTGCTGATCGTCTGCCGCCACGTTCCCTATCGGCTGTACCGGGTACTGGCCTACCCCTTGCTGGGGCTGGCGCTGGCGACGCTGCTGGCCCTCAAGCTGTCGCCGTTGGCCTACACGGCAGGCGGTTCCACCCGCTGGCTGCACCTGGGGCCGGTCACCTTCCAGCCCTCGGAACTGGCGCGTTTTGCCATGGTCATCTACCTGGCCTACTCGCTGAGCAAGAAACAGGCGATGATCAAGGAATTCTCCATCGGTTTCGTACCTCACGTGGTGGTGCTGGGAATCTTTTCGGGACTCATTCTCCTGGAGCCCGATTTCGGGTCGGTGGCGATCCTGGCGGCCGTTACCTGGATCATGCTCTTCGTGGGCGGGGTGCGTCTGCTGCACCTGTCGGCCGCGCTGCTGGTGCTGCTGCCGGCGGGCACCTTCCTGATGATGAACGCCAGCTACCGGCTCAAGCGCATCATGACCTTTCTGGATCCCTGGCAGTATTCTTCCGACCAGGGCTATCAGATCGTGCATTCGCTGATGGCTTTCGGCACCGGCGGCATTTGGGGCACCGGCATCGGCAAGGGGTACCAGAAGCTCTTTTACCTGCCGGAGCCCCACACCGACTTCATCTTTTCAGTCATCGGCGAAGAGCTCGGTCTGGTGGGCGTGGCGGTCATCCTGGGGCTTTACGTCCTGGTGATTTTCCGCGGCATCCAGATCGCCCGGGGCGCGGGCGATACCTTCGGGGGCCTCATGGCCATGGGGCTGATCGCGGCCATCGGGCTGCAGGTGTGTGTCAACATGGGCGTGGCCCTGGGGCTGCTGCCCACCAAGGGATTGCCCCTTCCCTTTCTGAGCTACGGCGGGACCTCACTGCTGCTCAGCATGGCATCGGTGGGTATTCTGATGAACATCGGCTCCAGGGCGGCGTCATGAAAAACCGGCCACTGCGCATCGTCATTGCCGGCGGCGGGACAGGCGGGCACCTGTTTCCGGCCATCGCCACAGCCGAGGCTTTCCGCCGCCGGGATGCGCGCAGCCGCATCTTGTTTCTGGGGACCGGCCGGCCCCTGGAGCGGAGCCAGTTGCAGCGGGCCGGATTCGACCACCGCGTGATCAGCGCTTCGGGGGTCAAGAGGCAGGGGAGGGGACGTCAGTTGGCGGCGGCCCTGCGGGTGGTCTTGGGCACCGCCCAGTCACTGGTCCTGTTGGCCCGTTTTCGGCCGGATGTGGTCATCGGCGTGGGCGGCTATTCGGCCGGTCCGGTAGCGCTGGCCGCCTGGATGCTGCGCCGCCGAATCGTTCTGCAGGAACAGAACGTGCTGCCGGGTCTGACCAACCGGCTGCTGGCGCGTCTGGCGGACCGCATCTACGTGTCTTTCGAAAAGAGCGTTGCGTATTTCCCGGCCGACCGCGTGCTGGTTACCGGCAATCCCCTGCGGGAGATTTTCTATAGGGATGTGCAGGCGGCCGACAGCCGCAGCAGTGCAGCCGCCGATGGATCTTTTGGGCTGCTGATCACCGGCGGCAGCCAGGGTGCCAGCAGCGTCAACCGGATGATGGTAGACGCCCTGGACCGTTTCCGGCACCCCGGGCGCATGCGCTTCGTGCATCAGACCGGAACGGCCGAGGAGCAGATCGTGGCGGCGGCTTACCGTTCGCGGGGACTGGCGGCCACCGTGAAAGCCTTTTTCGACGACATGCCCCGGCGCTATGCCCGGGCCGATCTGGTGGTCTGTCGGGCCGGGGCCACCACGGTGGCCGAACTGGCCGCGGCCGGCAAACCGGCCATCTACATCCCCTATCCCTTTGCGGCCGACAACCACCAGCTGCTCAACGCCAGGGCCATGGTGGATGCCGGTGCCGGCAGGGTGCTGGAAGAGGGATCCGCCGATGGGACTGTCCTGGCGCGACTGGTGGACGAACTGATGCAGGACCGGGCCGCTTTGCAAGCGATGGCGCAAAGGGCGGCCCGCCAGGGCCGACGCAATGCCGCCGAGCGCATTGTGGCGGACTGTTTGCACCTTGTGGGCCAGGGATCTCAGGATCCCCTGGACGAGAGCTGCGGGGAAAACAGCCATGTATCGTAAAAAGTACCATATCCATTTCGTGGGCATCGGCGGTATCGGCATGAGCGGCATCGCCGAACTGCTGCTCAATCTGGGCTACCACGTGTCGGGTTCCGACCTGAGAAGTTCGGACATCACCGAGCACCTCCAGAAACTGGGTGGCACCATCTACCGGGGTCATGCCGGCGAGCATGTGGACGGCGCCGACGTGGTGGTCATCTCGTCGGCCGTGCGCGATGACAACCCCGAAGTGGCCGCCGCCCGCCAGGCCGCCATCCCGGTGATTCCGCGGGCCGAGATGCTGGCCGAGCTGATGCGCCTGAAGTACAGCATCGCCGTGGCCGGGGCCCACGGCAAGACCTCCACCACTTCGCTGATCGCCGCCGTCCTGGACCGCGGCGGCCTGGATCCCACGGTGGTCATCGGCGGCAAACTCAAAAGCGTCGGCCGCAACGCCCTGCTGGGGGGCGGTGACTTCATCGTGGCCGAGGCCGACGAGAGCGACGGGTCCTTTCTGAAGTTTTCCCCCACCA
>CAYUAQ010000041.1:0-30944 GCA_964442705.1 uncultured Desulfobacteraceae bacterium | reverse complement strand
GTGGACATAGATGCCCGCAGGGCGGAGGAAGTTGGCAGGCGGTTTGACACGCAGGCCTTCACGGACCACCGGCAGCTGCTGCCGCGGGTGGACGCCGTCAGCGTGGTGGTTCCCACGCCCGACCACTTCGCCGTCAGCATGGATTTTTTAGACCGTGACGTGGACGTGCTCATCGAAAAACCGATTACCACCTCGCTGGCCCAGGCCGACGAACTGATCCGGGTTTCCGAAGAGCGCGGCCTCATCGTTCAGATCGGGCACCTGGAGCGTTACAACCCGGCGGTCATCGCCCTGCGGGAGTACATCAAGCAGCCCATGTTCATCGAATCCCACCGGCTGAGCGTTTTCAAGCCCCGCTGCACGGATGTCAGCGTGGTGCTGGACCTGATGATCCACGACATCGACATCATTTTAAACTTCGTCAAGTCAGAGGTGAAAGAGATTCGCGCTGCCGGCGTACCGGTGATTTCGGGCCAGGTGGACATCGCCAACGCACGCCTGGAGTTTGACTGCGGCTGTGTGGCCAATGTCACCGCCAGCCGGATTTCCCTGAAGAATCAGCGCAAGATCCGCCTGTTTCAGAGGGATGCCTACATATCGGTGGATTTCGCCAGCCGCCAGATCACCGTCATTCACCGCAATGCCGAAAAGAAGGGTGGACTGATCCCGGGCATGGAAGTGGAGCAGCTGTCGTTCACCGAGTCCGACGTGCTGGAAGACGAACTGTCGGCCTTCGTGCACAATGTCCGCTCCCGCCGGGCGCCCAGAGTGTCGGCCCGGGTGGGGCGCGATGCCTTGGGGGTGGCCCTGGACATTATGCGTCAGATCAACGCCGCCGCTCAAGAATGTCTTTTCTAAGCGCATCGCCATGGCCGCATTCGCAGTGAAAAATGTGATGATGATCGCCGGCGAAACCTCCGGAGACCTGCACGGCGCCATGCTGGTAAAGGCGCTGCGCCGCAAAGCGCAGCGGCTCTTTGTTTACGGCATCGGCGGCGAGGCCATGCGGGCGGCCGGGGTGCGCGTCGTCATCGACGCCGCCACCCTTTCGGTGGTGGGCATCACCGAGGTGATTTCCCGGCTGGCGACCATAAGAAGGGCTCTGGCCGCCGCCAAGCAGATGCTGCGCCGGCTGTCGCCGGACCTGCTGATCCTGATCGATTTTCCGGACTTCAACCTGCATGTCGCCGCCGAGGCCCGTCGGCGAGGGATTCCCGTACTGTACTACATCAGCCCGCAGTTGTGGGCCTGGCGGTCCGGGCGGGTGAAAAAGATCCGGCGGCTGGTGGACCACATGGCGGTGATCCTGCCTTTCGAGGCCGACTTCTACCGCAAGTGGCAGGTGCCGGTCAGCTTTGTGGGGCACCCCCTGCTGGATCACGGCACGCCGCCCATCGCCGAGGCTGCTGGCTGGCACCGCAGCCGGGTCATCGGCATACTGCCGGGATCCCGGAACGGGGAGGTGGCCCGCCACCTGCCCATCATGCTGAAGGCCGCCGGACGGCTGGCCGCCCGACGGCCGGAGCTGCGTTTCCTGGTTTCCATCGCCCCGGGCGTCAGCGCCGACGTGGTGCGGGAATCCGTGGCCGCCGGGGGGCTGCCGCCCGGCACCGAGGTGCTCGACGGTGGCATGCGGCGCATCCTGGCCGAAAGCCGCCTGGTGATGGCCGTGTCCGGGACGGTGACCCTGGAGACGGGCATCAGCGGCATGCCCATGGTGATCATATACCGCGTCTCTCCGGTGAGCTACCTGCTGGGAAGACTGCTCATCCAAGTCCCCAACATCGGGCTGGTCAATCTGATCGCCGGCCGAAAAATCGTGCCGGAACTCATTCAGCGGGAAGCCAACCCCGACACCATCGCCAATGCGGTGGATGCCATGCTGGCCGATCCCGAACACCTGGAACGTATGCGCCGCCAACTGCTCAACACCCGTGACCTGCTGGGCGGTCCGGGTGCCTCGGCACGGGTGGCCGACATCGCCCTGGACCTGCTGGCGGGAGACTGTCGATCATGAAGATACCTGTCCCATTCAAATTCACCGCCCGCCACCGGCAGCTGCTGGGCCTGATAAAGAACCAGCGTTTCAAGCTGGCCGGCGGCATGCTCTGCATGCTGGTGCTGGCCGCCTCTACCTCGGCCTCGGCTTTTCTGGTGAAGCCGGTGATGGACGACATCTTCGTCAACAAGAACAGCCAGCTGCTGATGGTCATACCGCTGGCCGTGGTGCTGCTCTACCTGCTGCGGGGCGCCGGCATGTACGGCAAAGAGTACCTGATGAGCTACGTGGGCCAGGAAATCATCATGCAGCTGCGCTGCCTGCTCTACGAGAAGATCCAGAGCCTGCCGCTGGCGTTTTTCCACCGCGAAAGAACCGGCGTGCTCATGTCGCGCATCACCAACGACGTCAACATCGTGCGCGAGATGGTCTCCACGGCGGTCACCAGCGCCTTGAGGGACGTCTTCACCATCATCGGTCTGACCTTCGTCATTTTTTACCGCGACTGGAAAATGGCCCTGTTCGCCATGGTGATTCTGCCGGTGGCCTTTTTCCCCATCGTCGAATTCGGCCGGCGCATCCGGCGGGTGAGCACGGGCTGCCAGGAGGCCATGGCCGACCTCAACGCCCTGCTGCACGAGACCTTTGCGGGCAGCAAGATCGTCAAGGCTTTCGGCATGGAAGATTACGAGAACCGGCGTTTTCGCCGCCGTGCGCGGGACCTGTTCGATCTGGAGGTCCGCAGCGCGCGCATCAAGTCCCTGTCATCGCCGGTGATGGAGTTTCTGGCCGGGCTGGGCATCGCCTTCATCATCTGGTACGGAGGTTACCGGGTGATCAACGGCACTTCCACGCCGGGTACCTTCTTTTCGTTTCTGGCGGCCGTGCTGTTCCTCTACGACCCGGTCAAGAAGCTGAGTCGCCTCAACAACGCCATTCAGGAGGGGCTGGCGGCGGTGGACCGCATTTTCGATATCCTGGAACGGGACAACGAGATTCGCGACCCGCAGCAGCCCGTCACACTGGCCACGGGCCCCCACGCAGTGCGTTTCGAGCACGTGGATTTCAGCTACGATGACGACCTGGTGCTCAGGGACATCAATCTGGAGGCCCGCACCGGAGAGGTGCTGGCGCTGGTGGGCATGAGCGGCGGCGGCAAGACCTCGCTGGTGAACCTGATTCCGCGTTTTTACGATGTCACCGGCGGCCGGGTGTGCGTGGACGGCGTCGATGTGCGCGACCTCTCGGTGCAGTCCCTGCGCAGCCAGATCGCCATCGTCACCCAGGAGCCTATTTTGTTCAACGACAGCGTGCGCAACAACATCGCCTACGGCCATCCGGATGCCCCCCTGGACGACATCGAGGCGGCTGCCCGCGCCGCTTACGCCTTTGATTTCATCCGGCAGTTTCCCCGGGGCTTCGAGACCAATATCGGCGAGCTGGGGGGCCGCCTTTCGGGCGGGGAGAAACAGCGCATCTGCATCGCCCGCGCCCTGTTGAAGGATGCGCCCATCCTGATCCTGGACGAGGCCACCTCGTCCCTGGACAGCGAATCGGAGATGCTGGTGCAGAAAGCCCTGGGAAACCTCATGAAGGGACGTACCACCTTCGTCATCGCCCACCGTCTCTCCACCACGGCCTATGCCGACCGTATTCTGGTGATCGTCAACGGCCGCATCGTGGAACAGGGCCGGCATCAGGAACTGCTGTCCATGGACGGCGAGTACTGCAAACTCTACCGAATGCAGTTCGACAACGGCGGGTAGCGGGGATGCCGGCATGCGCCTGAATACCACCATCAACCGGTACCTGCTCAGGGAGATGCTGACACCGTCGGCCCTCAACATGCTGTTTTTCACCTTCGTGTTCCTCATGACCCAGATCCTGGAGATCACCAACCTGATCGTGAACTACCGCATCAGCATCTTCATTCTGTTCAGGATGCTGGTGTATTCCATGCCCTACTTCCTGGTTTTCGTGATGCCCATGTCCGTTATGATGGGCGTGCTGCTCACCTTCCTGCGCCTGTCCAACGACCGCGAGATCATGGCTCTCAAAGCCGGGGGCGTGAGCATTCTGCAGCTGGTGCCGCCGGTGTTCGTCTTCTGCCTGGTCGGCAGCCTGCTGACAGCTTTCATGGCCATTTACGCGCTGCCCTGGGGGCAACTTTCGCTCAAGAGACTCACCTACCAGGTGGCGGCCCAGCACTTCGATGTGGGCCTCAAGCCGGGCACCTTCAACGACAGTTTCAGCGGCATCACCATGTACGTCAGTGAGTTTGACCGGCAGACCAAGCTGCTCAGGGATGTGTTCATCGAAGATCACCGCAACGAAGCCTCGGCCCAGACGCTGGTGGCGCCGCGCGGCCGGCTGCTGCGGGACCCGCGCAAGCTGAAGGTGCAGCTCAGGCTCTATGACGGCATCATCTACCAGGTGGATATCGACAGCCGGGCCGTCAACACCGTGCGTTTTGCCCGCTACGACGTAAACCTGGACATTCAGCGCACGGCCTCCCAGGTCACCTCCCGGGAAGAAAAAGACGATATCGAGATGAGCCTGTCGGAGCTGCGGGATTTTCTGGCCCACTCGCCGCACAACGCCCGTTACTACCTGGCACTGATGGAGTATTACCGGAAATTTTCCATGCCTTTTGCCTGTTTCGCCCTGGGGCTGCTGGCCATCCCCCTGGGAGTGCAGACCCGTTTTGCCAAACGTTCCTTCGGACTGGCGCTGGGGCTGCTTTCCTTTTTGTTCTACTATCTGCTGCTTTCGGCGGGACAGGTGTTCGGCGAGGCCGGCAAGTACCCGCCGTTGATCGGTGTGTGGGTTCCCAACCTGGTTGTCGGTGGTATCGGGTTGTGGCTGTTCCTACGAACCCTGCACGAACGCCCCGTCAGTTTTGATCTCCTCTATCGCCTGGCCGGCCGGTTGCGCCCGTGGTGGCAGAAGCGACGTTGATTATCATGTCCATTATTTCCAGATACATCATTCGTGAGATTCTGCGCTATTTTTTGCTCATTCTGCTGGCCGTGGTGGGGATCTATCTGATGGTCGATTTTTTCGAGCGCATCGACAACTTCATGGAATCCGGGGTACCCCTGGTCCGTTCTATTCCCTATTTCCTTTACAAGATCCCTTTTATCGTGGCACAGATCCTGCCCGTGGGGGTTCTGCTGTCGGTGCTGGTGGTTTTCGGCATCATGAAGCGGGACAATGAAATCGTGGCCCTCAAGGCCGGCGGCATGAGCGCTTTTTATCTGGTGCGCATCGTGGCCATGGTGGGTCTTGCGGCCAGCGCGATTTTGTTCGTGTTGTCCGAGATGGTCGTACCCGTCACCATTGCCAAATCCAACCGCATCTGGCTGGGCGAGGTGCGCAAAAAACTGCCGGCCAGTGCCGAAAAGAAAAACATCTGGCTGCGCGACAAGGGCCAGATCACCCACATCGTCTACTTCAACCCCGTTAGCAACACCATCTACACCCTGAAGATCAATTATTTCGACCAGTGGTTCAAGCTGGTCCGCCGCATCGATGCCAAGAGCGCCATTTACAGGGGAGACCGCTGGATTCTCAAGGACGTCCTGGACCAGCGCCTGGACGCAGCCACGGGCACTTACGCGGCCGCATACCACCGGCGGCTGCCGGAGAAACTCAGCTTCGTCCCCGCCGACCTGCGGCGCATCGTCAAACCGGTGGAAGAGATGGGATACGTGGAGCTCAGATCCTACGTACGCAAGCTGGAATCGGAAGGGTACGACAGTACCAAGTACCGGGTGGATCTGCAGGCCAAGATCGCTTTTCCGCTGGTGTGCATCGTGTTGTGTCTTATCGGAACCGGTATTTCCCTGGGCACTCGCGGCAGCCGCAAGGAGGGCCTGGCCATCATCATCGCCGTGGGGCTGGGGCTGTCCTTTCTGTACTGGGTGTTTTACAGCTTCTGCGTTTCCCTGGGATACGGCGAGATGCTGCCGCCGGTGGTGGCCGTGTGGCTGGCCAACGTCATTTTTTCCTGCCTGGGGTTGTTTACGCTGCTCAATGCGGAATAACGGCGGTTACCAGCTGACAGTTGCGGGGATGGTGTCGATTTATGGGTGTGGACAGGATGAAAAGGCCGGTTGAGGGGTTGATGGCCGACGGCTGCCGGCGGGGGATGGCCGCCGGTGTACTGTTGGCCATGTCCAAAGTGTACGGCGGCGCCATGGCGCTGCGCGCGGACTGTTATGCCCGGCAGTTGCTGGTAAGATCACGGCGACTGCCGGCCAGAGTTATCTGCGTGGGCAACCTGACGGCCGGCGGCACCGGCAAAACGCCCATGGCCATCGCCCTGGCACGCCGGCTGTCCCGCCGCGGTTACCGGGTGGCGCTGGTGAGCCGGGGGTACGGCGGCCGGGCCGAAAAGACCGGCGGGGTGGTCAGCGACGGCCGGAGCATTTTGATGGATGCCCGTGGGGCCGGGGACGAACCGTATCTGATGGCCCGCCGCCTGCCCGGTGTGCCCGTGGTTGTGGGCGCCGACCGCTTCCGGGCCGGCATGCTGGCCGTCCGGCAGCTGGGCGCCCGGGTGTTGGTCCTGGATGACGCCTTTCAGCACCTGGCTCTGGACCGGGATTTCAACCTGGTGCTGATGGACGCCGCCCGCCCCCTGGGTAACCGCCACCTGCTGCCGCGGGGAACGCTGCGAGAGCCCATCTCGGCGCTGTGCCGGGCCCATGCGGTGGTCCTCACCCGGGCTGACCGCCTGAGCGGTGATGAACTGGCTGGCCGCATCGCACAGATTGAAGCCCTGACGCCCCCGGTGCCGGTTTTTACGGCGGCGCATGTCAGTAGGGTTTGCGGCGTAATCCCCGCCGGCGAGAACGGGAAACAGATACGTCCCGGCTCCGGGAACGGCCGTGGCAGCGTCGATCTGAACGGTGCCAGGGTGCTGGTGTTTTCGGGCATTGCCCGCAACGACGACGTTTACCGGAACGTGGACAGGTTGGGGTGTCGCCTGGTGGGGCGCCTGGCTTTCTCAGATCATCACCGTTACACTGAAAAGGACCGGGCAAACATCGCAGCGGCCGCCCGCAGCCGTGGGGCGCGCTGGCTGGTGACAACCGAAAAAGATCATGTGCGTTTTGCCGGCCGTTTTACCTGGCCGCTGCCCATGGTGGTTTTGGGCGTGGAAATGCGCTTGCTTGCCGGCTGGGCTCGTTTGGCGCGTCTCATAGACAAGTGCATCGCCGGTGCCGCTTAAACCCTACTGCCGGCGCCGGGAATCATACGGAGCCTGCCGGTACGGCCCGAATGTCGAACTCCGGCGGATTGAAGAGATGTTTTTTGACGCTGCACATGCCGGCTATGCGGACCAGCGTGTTGCGGTACTTTTCCGGAAAGCTGTCTGGCAGCAGGATGCGGATGTCGATTTTTTCGATCATATGGGTTTTATCGTTGCGTGCAAAAGACAGCCGCAGGCTGATCCCCTGGGTGTCGATGTTGCGTTCGCGGCAGAAGTACAGCACGTAAACACCGGCACAAGTGCCGATGGAGGATAGAAAAAGATCGAAGGGTTCCGGTGCACTGGCATCGCCCCCTTCTTCTCTGGCCTGGTCGCTTTCGATGGTAAATCCCCGGTAGTCGGCATTCACCCGCAGATTTCCCGGGAAATAGACTTGCATGTCCATTGGTGTCATGTCCTTTTTTTGAAATAATAAATGGGAATGTCAAGAACCGGTGGTCGGAATCATTACAACGGCCGACCCCGCGGTTTTTCCGGTGTTTTGCCAAGATAATGCCGGATCAGCCGGGATGCAAGCCGGCTGCCCCCGCAACGCTTCCGGATATAGGCCATGGCCTCGGCCCGTATCCCTTCACGCGGAGGGGGGGCTGCCAGGTCGGCAGCCAGGAGGCTGGCCGCCCGCTGCCAGTCAGGGGCTATGCGCACCAGGCCCCGTTCGGCGGCGGCCGGGCCCACCCAGTGGAAATGATCCCAGAAAGGCCCGATGACCGGGCGTACACCGCATACCAGGGCTTCGAGAAAATTTTGCCCCCCCAGCGGTTTCAGGCTGCCGCCAACGAAAGCCGCCGTGGCCAGGGCATAGGCGTGCTTGAGTTCGCCGAACACATCCCACAACACCACGGCCGGCCCATCGAGCGCGCCGCCGACCTGCGACCGCAGCCGCCAGGGCAGCCCGAGGGCGTCGAGATGCCGCTGCCACGGTGCCAGACGGTGCATGTGCCGTGGAAACAGTCCGATCACCGTCTGCGGGCGGTGTTTCAGCACCTGGGCGATAATGCGAGCCGTTTCGGGCTCCTCGGCATCCCCGATGGAGCCCAGTACCAGGAAACCGGATCCGGGTGAAACCAGTGTCTGCAGCGGGTTTGCCTGCCGGCTTTTTTGGGCTTCGGTGTCGATGCAGTCGAACTTGATGTTGCTCATGACGGTTACGGGGCAGCCGGGAAAGAGTTGGCGGAACCGAAGAGCGTCCACAGCAGAGATAGCCGCCACATGATGGGGCCGAAGCGCCTTCCAGAAACCTGGGAAAAGCCGGTAATGCCGCAGGCTGGTTGCCCGCAGACGGCCGTTTATGATAAGTGTAGGTATTCCGGCGCTATGGGCCGCTCCCAGCAGGGCCGGCCAGATTTCGGCTTCCAGCAGGACCAGAACCCGTGGGTGAGCCTGGTCCACGGCCCGTTTCATGATGGCAGGGCGGTCAAAGGGGAAATAGGTGGTCTGGATGCCGGAGCCCGTGGCGTCCCGGGGGATGCGCCTGACCGCTTCTTGCAGGATGCCCAGCCCCTGGCTGGTAGTGGCGGTCAGCAGTAACCGCAGGTGGGGTTCAGTTTTCAGCAAGTGTTCGGCCAGAGACCAGGCCAGGTAGGCTTCACCGGCCGAAGCGGACTGGATCCAGACATCGGCCCGCGGCAGGGGGTGGTGGAGCACCCGGCAGTCAAATCCCTCCGCCAGGCGGTGGTTGCGCCTGAGCAGTGGCAGGGCCGCCTGCCAGACCAGGTCGTAAACTGTAAAGGCGGTATGGAAACGGACAGCCGGCAGCAATGTGGATATGTTTTCCGATAAAGTGCGGTTGAAAGTCGAAGATTTCCAGTTTTGAGCTAAAGAACAGTCGTCAGTCCTTTTTTAACCGGCAACCGGCAACTGTCAACCGGAAACTTTAAATTAATGGCAGCCAAGTGGTTTGATTCCCAAGAACTCATCTACCATCTGATCCGGGGCCTGTTCCGGGCCATGGGCGAGATGCCCCTCTCCTGGACGGTCCGGGCCGGCAATCTGTGCGGCGATCTGTGGTGGGCCATAGACCGCCAGCGCCGAAAGGTCGCCCTGGACAACCTGCGGCTGGCCTTCGCTGGGGAAAAGTCGGACCGGGAAATCGAGCAGCTGGCGCGATGCGTATTCAGAAATCTGGGGCGCATTATTTTCGAGGTAGGCTGGTCCACCCGCATCGACATCAAGCAATTTCGGCGTCACACCACCCTGATCGGTATGGGCCATTACCGCCGAGCGATTGCCCAGGGCCGGGGCGTGTTGCTGCTGACGGCCCATTACGGCAACTGGGAGCTGCTCATCAACGTGGCGGCGGTCACCAACCACCCCGTGGGTGTCATTTACCGGCGTTTGGACTTCAAACCGCTGGACCGCTTTTTCAGGGAGTATCGCTCCCGCCTGGGCGCCCGCATGATCCGCAATTCCCATGCCATGCGGCCAATTTTGCGTCACCTGAAGGACGGCGACGGCGTGGCCATTTTGTTCGACCAGAACGTGGACTGGTACGAGGGCGTGTTCGTCGATTTTTTCGGCCACCGCGCCTGCACCAACATGGGCCCGGCCCTGCTGGCGTTGCGCACCGGGGCACCGGTGGTGCCGGTCTGCACATGGCGCCGCAAGGGCGGATTCACCATCGAGTTCGGCCCGGAGATTCCGCTGATCCGCAGTGGCGACAAAATCAGGGACGTGGAGGAAAACACCCGGCGCTTCAACCAGGTGCTGGAGCATTACATCCGCAGGCATCCCGACCAGTGGATGTGGGTGCACCGCCGCTGGAAGACCCGGCCCTACCATCCCTGGCCGCGCCAATCCGGGCAAGAGGGCTAGCCAATGGAGACGGCGGTGATCGTCACCACTTACAACCGCCCGCGGGCCCTGAGGGAGGTGCTGCGGGCGCTCAACCGGCAGTCCCGGCCGCCGGCGGAGGTAGCGGTGGCCGACGACGGTTCCGGGCCACACACGGCGGTGGTGGTGGAAAACGCCGCGGCGGAAGCGGCCTACCCACTGAAGCACGTCTGGCAGGAAGACCGTGGCTTCCGAGCTGCCCGCATCCGCAACCGGGCCATCGACATCTGCCGCCGGGAATATATCATCCTGCTGGACGGGGACTGCATCCCCGGGCGCCATTTCGTGGATGACCATCTGCGGCTGGCCCGGGCAGGATGCTTTTTCCAGGGAAAGCGCATTCTGGTGGGCCCTCGGCTTTCACCGCGCTTTACGGCTGAAAACGCCGACGCCCCCTGGCGGCTGATTTTTCAGATCCTGCGGGGCCAGCTGGGCAACTGGCACCACCTGCTGCGGCTTCCCCTTGTCAAACCCTCCCGCACCCGGCGCCTGGGCGGGGTACGCAGCTGCAACATGGGGCTTTTCCGCAAAGACCTGGTGGCGGTCAACGGATTCAACCAGGATTTCGAGGGCTGGGGGCGCGAGGACACCGAACTGGTGGTGCGGCTCTACCGCTTGGGGCTCAAACGCCTGGAGCACCCCTTCATGGCTGTCTGTTACCATCTGTGGCATCCGGAACACGACCGCCGCTGCCTGGCACACAATGACCGCCTGCTGGAGGCGGCCTTGACGTCGGACAGCTATTACTGTGAAAACGGCCTCGTGAGCGGCGGCCGGCCGAATTCCCAGCCGCCCGGGAAGATTACATGACGGTGCCCCTTTCCATCGCCATCATCGCCTGCAACGAGGAGGAGCGACTGCCCGCCTGCCTGGAAAGCGCCGGTTTTGCCGACGACGTGGTGGTGGTGGACGGCGGCAGCCGGGACCGCACCGTGGAAATCGCCAGGGCGTTTGGATGCCGCGTCTACGAGCAACCCTGGCGGGGTTTCGCCCGGCAGAAGCAATTTGCCGTGGACCGCTGCCGCCATGACTGGGTGCTCATCTTGGACGCCGACGAGCGGGTGCCGCCGGAAACCGCCGCCCGCATTGGTCAGCTGGCGCTGGCGGACAGCTGCCCGAACGCCGCCTTCAGCTTAACGCGGCGTAATTTCTTTCACGGCCGCTGGATTCGGCGCTGCGGGTGGTGGCCGGACCGGGTGACGCGTCTGGTGGACCGGCGCCGCGGCCGTTTCAGCACGCGGCTGGTGCACGAGCAGTGGCTGGCCGACGGGCCGGTGGAACCTCTGGACGTCAGTCTGGAACATCGCAGTTTCAATGGGTATGCCGATCTGCTGGTCAAATTGCAGCGTTACTCCACCCTCAGTTCCCGGGAGATGCTGTCTGTCGGGGCGGTGGCCCGCTGGTGGTCGGCGCCCGCCCACGGACTGTGGATGTTTATCACCACCTATGTGCTGCAGCTGGGCCTGCTGGAGGGTTTCGACGGCTTCGTGATCTCGCTGGCCAACGCCGGCGGGTCGTTCATGAAGTACGCCAAGCTATACGAACTGCAGCGGTACGGGAAAGAAGTTGAAAGTTGAAAGTTGTCAGTTGACAGCGAAGCGGGGAGATCCAGTTTGTTTCCCATACACGGAAATCACGAGGGAGACGAGCCGGTCGGCATGACGAGCCGGACGTATGTATTATCGATTGTTTTTTATGCCGGTGTGGGGTAGAAGGTTTTTGCTGAAAAGCCGGAACCACTGAGGGGACGCTGGGAAAGATCAATGGGACGCTATGCGGAAATCGATCCCGCCGGGATCAGGACCTATTCGGCCGCCGATCGGCAGTCGCGGGTGAAAACCGAAGCCGAGGCCCGCCCCCCCCGTCCGGGAATGAGCATGCGCGCTTTTCTCGACGGCCTGCCGGCCATTCTGAAGGCCGAAGACCTCAAAGCCGTGGCCCGGGCGGTGGTGGCCGCCCGCAGAAAGCGGAAACCGGTCATCGCCATGATCGGCGGGCATGTCATCAAAACGGGGTGCAGCCCGGTGCTGGCCGACCTGGTCGCGCGCGGTTTCATCACCCATCTGGCCTCCAACGGCGCCGCCGCCATTCACGATACCGAACTGGCCCGTTTCGGACATACCAGCGAAGACGTGGCCGCCAGCCTGGCGGACGGGTCTTTCGGCATGGCGGCCGATACCGCCCAGCTGGTCAATACCGCTGCCCGGCAGGCCGTGCGGTGTGCAGAAGGCTTCGGCGAGACCGTCGGGCGCCTGCTGCTGGCGGAAAAATCACCTTTCATCCAGCGGGCACTGATAGCGCGCTGTTATCGTTGCGAGGTGCCCTACACCCTGCACGTGGCCCTGGGGACGGACATCGTTCACCAGCACCCGTCGGCCGACGGCGCCGCTATTGGCGAGGCTTCGCTGCGCGATTTCCGCATTTTTACGGCCGCGGTGAGCCGGCTGGGGGACGGCGGCGTGGTGCTCAATTTGGGCAGCGCCGTGATCATGCCGGAAGTCTTTCTGAAGGCGCTGTCCCTGGCCCGCAACCTGGGCCACCGCGTCGCTGATTTTACCACCGCCAATTTCGACATGATCCAGCACTACCGCCCCCTGACCAACGTGGTGCGCCGGCCGGTGACGTCCGGCGGCGTCGGCTACGCCCTGACCGGCCACCACGAGATCATGATTCCGCTGCTGGCGGCGGCCATATGCGAGGAGGAGGTGGAGTGAGCACAGGTGAGACGCCCCGTTTCGATGAGACGCGTGTGCTGGTGGTCGGCGACTGCATGTTGGACCGCTACCTGTGGGGCGAGGTGCGCCGCATTTCCCCCGAGGGTCCCGTGCCGGTGGTGCGGCTGAAGGAGCGCTCCGAAACCCTGGGCGGGGGCGGCAACGTAGCGGCCAACCTGGCGGCCCTGGGGTGCCGGGTGGGGCTGGTATCGGTGCGGGGAGCCGATGAGGCCGGCCGCCGCCTCGCGGCCCTGGCAGCCGAGCGGGGCATCGAAGCCAGCCTGCTGACCGATGAGCGCCGGCCCACGGTCACCAAAACGCGTGTGATCGCCGGGGCCCAGCAGCTTTTTCGACTGGACGAAGAGGAAACCGGGGAGATCGACGCCGCCATGTGCGGGGAACTGTTGCAGCTTGTAGGCGATCGATTCAAACATTTTCAGGCCCTGATTCTCTCCGATTACGGCAAGGGCATGCTGGGCGCGCCGGATGTGTGCCGGAAACTCATTGCCATGGGCAAACGCAGGGGCATACCGGTACTGGTGGATCCCAAGGGGCAGGACTGGCGGCGATACCGGGGAGCCACCTGTATTACACCCAACACGGCCGAATTGCGCCTGGCGGCCGGTCTGCCGGATACCGCGGCAAAAGGCCAACTGCTGGCCGTAGCCGAAGACATGTGCCGACGGTTGGAACTGGACCGGCTGCTGCTTACCAGGGGCGCCCGGGGAATGTACCTGGTGGGCGGACCTCGCGGGCCGCACATCGTGCGTGCCCGGGCGCGCGAAGTCTTTGACGTGTCCGGTGCCGGCGACACGGTGGTCGCCGTGATGGCGGCTGGCCTGGCCGGCGGCCTGGAATTTGAAGAGTCCGCCCAACTGGCCAACCTGGCGGCCGGCATCGTGGTAGGCAAACTGGGAACCCAACCGGTGACTTTTGAGGAACTGGTGGCCGCCCTGCGGTTGGAAGAGACCCGCAACAGCGGTATGCCCGCCAAGGAGCTGTCCCTGGATGCCGCCCTCATGCAGGTTAAAGCCTGGCGGGCCGCCGGCAACAGCGTTGTTTTTACCAACGGGTGCTTCGACCTGCTGCACCCCGGCCACATCAACCTGCTCCACCAGGCCAGGTCCCTGGGGGATCGTCTGGTGGTGGGGCTCAACACCGATGCTTCGGTGCAGCGCCTGAAGGGGCCCAAACGGCCCATTTTGTCCCAGCAGGACCGCTCCGCCCTGCTCAGCGCCCTGGGAAGTGTGGACCTGGTGCTCCTGTTCGACGAAGACACACCACTGAATCTGATCAGCGCCATCAAACCGGATATTCTTGTCAAGGGGGCCGATTACCGGCGGGAGGATGTGGTGGGCGGAGATGTGGTGGAGAGTTACGGCGGAAAGGTCTGCCTGGTGCCGCTGCTCAAGGGGTACAGTACCACGGACATCACCCGGCGGATCATTTCGGCCGGGTAAAGCAAATCGACAAGAGTTGACAGCGAAGGAAGGGAATCCATTTTATTTCTCTGATGACGAAACAGACGAAACAGGGAGAAAGCGTGCGTCATGGCGATTTCTAAAGAACTGCTGGAGATACTGGCCTGTCCCAAATGCAAGGGGGAAATTCACCTCAACGAGAACGGCGACGGGCTCATCTGTGAGGCCTGCAGACTGCTGTACGAAATCCGGGACGATATCCCCATTATGCTCATCGATGAAGCCAAGCCACTGGAAACATCGGACTGAATATGAGCCGGCCCGCAGAGCCTGTGCCGGCCAAACTGGTGGTGGGTTTCTTTTTAAAGCGACGATCCCTGCTGGAGGCCGTGGCTGCGGCGCTGATCGAGCGGTTCGGTCCCCTGGACGTGGTGAGCCCGTGGTTCGCTTTCGACTTCACCAGCTACTATAGGACCGAGTTTGGCGAACCTCTTTTCCGGCGCATGCTGGCCTTCAGGGACCTTGTCCCCCAGGGCCGCCTGGCGGCGTCGAAAGTGGCCACCAATGCCATCGAGAGGCAGTTCTCCAAACAGAATTGCCGACGGGTGAACATCGATCCGGGCTACCTGCTGAGGGAGCGTTTCGTGCTGGCTACCGGCAAGAATTTTACGCACCGCATCTACCTGGACCAGGGTATCTACGCCGACCTCACGCTGGTGTATCAAAAGGGGGATTTCAGGGCCCTGCCCTGGACCTATCCGGATTATAAGCAACCGGAAATGCTGCTTTACCTGCACCAGGTTCGCCGCAAGTACATCGCCGATCTGCGCCGCGTGCAGAACAAGGCCGGGGAAATGCACAGGGCCATGCGTAAGGCCACCGGGGGAATATGATATGATCAACAGCATGACCGGTTACGCCGCTGCCGAGTCCAGAGGAGACGCTTTTTCCGTTTCCGTCGAAATCAGGTCTTTCAACAGCCGCCACCTGGATGCGGTCCTGCGGCTGCCCCCTGCCTGGCTGGGGCTTGAAAGCCGCATAAAGGCTGTGGTCAGCGACCGCCTCGTGCGGGGCAGGGTGGAGATTCGGGTGGATATCCAGGACGTTTCCGGGGCGGCCGAGAAGTTTGCGGTCAACACGGGCCTTGCCTGTGCCTATGCCGAAGCCCTAAAGCGCTTGGCCAGAGCCGTGGGCACAGACGGCGGTGTGCCCCTGGAACTGGTGGCGCGGCAGGACGGGGTGGTCATGCCCGCCGACACGCAATCGGATCTGGAGGGATGCTGGCAGGAACTGGAGCCCTGCCTCGGGCGGGCTCTGGATGCCCTGGTCGTCATGCGGGCCAGAGAGGGCCGTTTCATGGCCGAGGACTTTACCAAACGGCTGCGTTTTCTCGAAGCAGGCGTCGAGAAGGTGGCCCAAGCCTCGCGGAACCTGCTGGACCTCTACCGTGACCGCTTGAAAAGACGCATCACCGAATTGACCCAGGGAATGGTGGAGATCGACCCGGCACGTATCGCACAGGAAGCCGCCTTCCTGGCCGACCGCAGTGATATTTCCGAGGAGATGGTGCGGCTCCGCAGCCACATCGAACAATTCCGGCACTTGATGGGGGTTACGGAGGCCGCCGGCCGCCGGCTTAACTTCCTGCTGCAGGAGATGAATCGTGAGCTCAACACCATGGGGGCCAAGACGGAAAAGGCGGCCGTGGCCCACATGGTGGTCGAGATGAAGGCCGAACTGGAAAAAATCAGGGAGCAGGTGCAGAACGTGGAGTGAGGCCCGCTATGGAACAAAAACTGCTCAACATCGGATTCGGCAACACGGTGGTGGCTGACCGCATCGTTTCCATCGTTTCCCCCAATTCTTCTCCCATCAAGCGGCTGAAGGATGAGGCGCGGGACGAAAAGCGCCTGGTGGACGCGACCCAGGGGCGGCGCACCCGCTCTGTGATCGTCATGGACAGCAACCATGTTATCCTGTCCTCCATCCAGGTGGAAACCATATCCCAGCGGTTTGAGATGCTGAAGAACAGAGATGGCCGGGGTGGCGGAGAAAAACGGCGCAGATAGTTTCGGCGGCCAACCTTGGACGAATGGCACGCTGTTTGTCGTCTCGGCACCATCAGGTGCCGGGAAAACGACCCTGGTCCACGCCATGCGCTCCCGCTTCCCGGAGCTGGCCTACTCGATTTCGTACACCACCCGGCTGCCGCGGCCGGGAGAAGTCAACGGCGTGGACTATTTTTTCATAACGGCGGACGAATTCCAGGCGGGTATAGAATCCGGTCTTTGGGCCGAATGGGCCGAAGTACACGGCCATTACTACGGGACCAGCGCCCGTTTCCTGAAAGAGACCCTGGCCGCCGGCAAGGATATATTGCTGGACATCGATGTGCAGGGCGCCTGCCAGATCGTGCGCAAGTTTCCCCAGGCGGTGACCATCTTCATCCTGCCGCCCTCCCTGGAGGTGCTGCGGCAGCGTCTCGAATCCAGGGGGACCGACAGCCCGGACGTCATCGCCCTGCGCATGGAGAACGCCCGCCGTGAAATGGGAAAAAAAGACGGTTACGATTACCGTATCGTCAATGACCGGCTGGCGGCAGCCATAGACTCTCTGGCCGCAGTGATTGAAAAACACCGGCGGAAAAAAGTTTGAAGTTTGAAGGTTGAAGTGAAAAAGGTTGGTGTTTGACTGTTGACTACCACCACCGAGATTTTGTACGGCCTGCATCCGGTCACCGAATGCCTGAAGGCCGGGCGACGGCGTGTGTTGGAGCTGTTCGTGGCGCGGCAGCGGCAGGGGGGGCGGATGAAGGCCTTGCTGAAGCTGGCCGATGCCCGCAAGGTGCCCGTGCGGCGTGTTGCGCGCGGCGAGATTCGGCGGCTGGCCGCCACCGAGGGCCATCAGGATGTCTGTGCCCGGGTGGAGCCCTGTCCGCCGGTTGATTTTTCCAGGCTGGTGGCCGCGGCCGGGTCCCCGCTGCTACTGGTGTTGGATCATGTCGTGGATGTGCAGAATTTCGGCAGCCTGGTGCGCACGGCGCTGTGCGCCGGGGCCGGCGGCGTGGTGATCCCCCGTAGACGGGCGGCCCAGCCCGGCCCCGCGGTGTCCAAGGCCTCTGCCGGCGCCCTGGAGCACCTGCCGGTGGCCCGGGTGGCCAATGTGAAGGAGGCCATCGAACGGCTGAAAAGTGCCGGTTTCTGGATCGTCGGTCTCGACGGACGGGCAGGCCGATCGATTTTTGAGGTTGATCTGACCGGCCCCCTGGCGCTGGTCATCGGCGGCGAACACCGGGGCATCAGGCCGCTGGTCCGGCGACACTGCGACTTCCTGGCGGCCATTCCCCAGCAGGGGCCGCTGGACTCGCTCAACGCCTCGGCCGCCGGCGCGGTGGCCCTGTTTGAAGCCCTCCGGCAACGAAAGATGAAGAAGGTTCCCGGTTGACGGTTAAGAGGGAGGAAACCTCAATAAGTATAGCGCCATGATATAAAAAAACTTGACAAGACAATAACCCTGCATTCTCGTTTTTACCTGATACCTGACCGCTGACAGCTTTCAAGAGAGGAACGCAGCGCCATGACAGATGCCAGAACCATAAAAAAAACCGAAAGGGGAACGCTCAGCGTACCGGATATCCCCATCATCCCGTTTATCGAGGGCGACGGCATCGGGCCGGATATCTGGCGGGCTGCCCGCCTGGTTCTGGACGCCGCCGTGGCGACCGCCTACGGCGGTGGGCGCAGAATCGCCTGGCGGGAGATCTTCGCCGGCCAGAAGGGCTTTGAACAGACGGGCAACTACCTTCCGGACCAGACCTTAGACGCCATCCGTCGATACGTGGTAGCCATCAAGGGGCCGTTGACAACCCCGGTGGGCAAGGGCATCCGCAGCATCAACGTGGCCATCCGGCAGCGGCTGGACCTTTACGCCTGCGTAAGGCCGGTACGCTATATCCATCCGGTGCCCAGCCCGCTGAAGCACCCCGAAAAAATCGACATGGTGGTCTTCCGGGAGAACACCGAAGACCTGTATGCCGGCATCGAATGGGCCGCGGGGACCAGAGAAGCACAGCGCGTGGCCGCCTTCCTGTCCGAGGAGATGGGTGCGCGGCTTCCGCCCGATCCCGGTATCGGCATCAAGCCCATCAGCGCCGTCAACACCAAACGGCTGGTGGCCCGTGCCATTTCCCATGCTTTGGAACATGACCTGCCCAGCGTGACGCTGATGCACAAGGGCAACATCATGAAGTACACCGAAGGGGCCTTCTGCACCTGGGGATATGAAGTGGCCGAGGAACGCTTCGCCGGGCGCGTCATCACCGAGAAGGCGCTTTTCGAGGAATTCGGGGGTAAGCGGCCGGGGGACCGGGTAGTGATCAAGGACCGCATCGCCGACATGCTCTTTCAGCAGGTGTTGCTGCGCCCCGAGGAGTACAGCGTCATCGCCACCCCAAATCTCAACGGGGACTACATTTCCGACGCGTTGGCGGCCCAGGTGGGGGGGCTGGGCATGGCGCCCGGGGCCAACATCGGAGACGACTGCGCTGTTTTCGAAGCCACCCACGGCACGGCGCCCAAGTATGCCGGCCTGGACAAAGTAAATCCCGGGTCGCTGATGCTGTCGGGCGCCATGATGTTGGCATACTTGGGATGGAAAGAAGCCGCCGACCAGGTGACGCGCGCACTGCAGCAGACCATCGAACAGGGACGCGTGACCTATGACCTGGCGCGCCAGATCGAGGGGGCCAGCGAGGTTTCCTGTTCCGCCTTCGCCCAGGCCGTCGTCGATAACCTTGAAAACCCGTAGTTCCATGGGGCGCACCCTGGTGCGCATGGCCGCCGATGCGCTGTTTCCGCCGCGCTGTGCCGCCTGCGGTGACTTTCTGGCGCCGAGGCAGGGTGCGGCGGCCAAAGCGGCTGCCGTCCATGGGGGCGAGGATATCTCCGATCTGTTTGACAGCTTGATGGGCGGGATGCTGTGCGATGCCTGCCGGGCTACCTTTGAGCCGATCGGCACGCCCCTGTGTCCCTGCTGCGGCGTCATGTTTGCCAGCCGCCGGGGCGGCGACCACCTCTGCGGGCAGTGCGCCACGGCCGGCCACTGGTTTTCGACATCACGGGCGGCAGGTTGTTACCAGGGAGTATTGCGGGACATGATCCACCACTTCAAGTACGGTGGGCGGGTGCGTCTGGCGCGCCCGCTGGGGCTCCTGATGTATGCGGTTTTTGAAAAGACCTGGGCCCCTGGCCACATCGATACGGTGGTGCCCGTGCCGCTGCACCCCCGGCGCTTCCGCCGGCGCGGATTCAACCAGGCCTGGCTGCTGTTGCGGCACTGGCCGACATTTTCAGACACCCCAGGAAGGCCTCCTGGACAGCTGCATTTTCAGAAGGCGGCACTGGTGCGGTGTCGTTCAACAAGGCCCCAGACCGGATTGGGGCGGCAGGAGCGGCTGTCCAACCTGGAGGGGGCCTTTGCGCTGGCACCCGGCACGACCGTCGACGGCAGGACGGTGCTGCTGGTGGACGACGTCATGACTACCGGCACCACGGTGGATGAGTGTGCGCGGGTCCTCCGGGCCGCCGGTGCCCGTAGTGTGGAGGTGCTCACCGTGGCGCGGGCATAATTCGCACCTCACTTCCGAACGCCGGTAACAAGACAAGAAGTTTATCTGTGTGAAAAAGTTACCCATTGGTGGTTGATGGTTCTCGGTTTACGGGGAAGGAAAAAGATCAATTTTATTTGCGGCCCAAACGCTGAAACGACGAGACAGACGAGATTGGTACGTGCCGACAGAGATGGGATCATCGCCTGGCAGTTTGCGCACTTGGCCCCATGGGAGGGGCTCTGCCATGGCGTGTTTACACGGCAAGGGGGCGTCAGCCGGGGACCCTGGGCCAGCCTGAATACCAGTTTTGGCTGCGGCGATCGGCCGGACCACGTGGTGCGCAACCGTGCCCGAATTGCCCGTTGGGCCGGGCTGGCCGAGGTGGTTTACCTCAACCAGATCCACGGTGATGAAGTGCTGGTTCTGGAAGACGCCATGGCCTCTGGCGGACAGATGCCGGCTACGGCCGATGCCGTGGTCACCGGCACCTGCAACCGACTGCTGGTCGTCCAGGTGGCCGACTGCCAGGCGGTGCTGCTGTTCGACCCCGTTCACAGGGTGATTGCCAACGTGCACAGCGGGTGGCGGGGCAGTGTCCGCAATATCCTGGGCAAGACGGTGGCCCTCATGGTGCGGCGGTTCCGCTGCCGGCCGGAGGACATGCGGGCCGGCATCGCGCCTTCCCTGGGCCCCTGCTGCGCGGAGTTCGTCCACTATCGCCGCGAATTGCCTCCCGAGCTGTGGTCCTACAAAGACCACCGGGACCGTTTCGATTTCTGGGCCATCAGCCGGGATCAGCTTCTGGCCGCCGGCCTGCGGTCCGATGCCATCATTCACAGCGGCGTGTGTACACGCTGCCAAACGCAACGGTTTTATTCCTACCGGGCTTCTCACCATACGGGCCGGTTCGCAGTTGTTATTGGATTAAGATGATGAGGTGCTGACCGATGCCCGCCCGCCAGGAAAAGGTATCCATTCTGTGGAACAAGGAGGTCGGCCCCCGGCTGTACCGTATGGGCCTTGAAGCGCCGGCCATGGCCGCCGGCGCCGTGCCGGGCTGCTTCGTCATGGTGCGGGTGCCGGGGCGCGCTGCCCCCCTGTTGCGGCGGCCTTTTTCGGTGCACGGTCTCATCGGCGATGGGGAAGATCCCGCGGGGCTGGAAATTCTTTACCGGGTGGTAGGACCGGGGACCGCTCGCCTGGCGGAATGTGTCGGTGGTGGAACACTGGATGTACTGGGACCCCTGGGGCGGGGGTTTCGGCTGGCCGGCCCGTCTGACCGCGTCATCATCGTCGGCGGCGGTATGGGCGCGGCCCCGCTGGTTTTCCTGGCCCGGGCACTGGTGTCCCGGCGGGGCGCTGTGGGTGATATGACCGTCTTCATCGGGGCCGGATGCGAGGCCGAAATCATCGGCGCCGAGATTTTCCAGAAACTGGGTGTCGACACGGTGATCACCACCGACGACGGCAGCTGCGGGCGGCGCTGTCTGGTCACAAGCCCGTTGGAGGAATACGTTGAAGGGCACCGTCCGGATATCGTTTACGCCTGCGGCCCGACAGCCATGCTCAAATGTGTGGCACAGCTGACCGCCGTGCGCGGCATTGCCTGCCAAATCAGCGTCGAAACCATGATGGCCTGCGGCATGGGCGCCTGCCTGGGGTGCGCCCTTGAAAGCACCGGCCGGGGGACCTACCTGCATGCCTGCACCGACGGCCCGGTGTTCGACGCCACCAGGGTCCGACTGCAGGGGTGAGGGGTCCCGGATTTGAACGCGGCTTTAGGCATTGACTTGGATGGGTGTCTGTGATAAAGATATCTTTCTTAAAATCTGCAGGCCCCGGCGTTACGGGGGTGCCGACAGCGGGGTTCTCGATGAAATCGGGCCAAGGGGGGCATTTTGCGAAGGTCTCGAGAAGCCAGGCGCACCTTACGGGAGCTGGCCTATTACAGCAGTCTGGGGCTGTCGGTGGCGTTGGCCATATTTATCGGTGTGGGCATTGGGGTTTATCTGGACAAGCGCTTCGACACCTCACCGTGGCTGATGTTCGTCGGCCTTGTGCTGGGGATTGCAGCAGGATATCGCAACATAGGACTTGCCATAAAGAAAGCTAGAAAATTTTAAGCCTGTTTCCAGGGTAACGTTTTGAAACCGACTCCTTAATCGGGCAGAAGCAAACGTGAAGATCCAACAGCGCCTACTGGCCTTCGTGATTCGCACCAATTGGATTTTGTTTCTATCCGTGAGTCTTCTCGCGGTCTGGCTGAGTTCGCCCGCTTTTTTTCGCGGTGTCGTCTGCGGCGGGCTGCTGGTCCTCGTAAACTTCCACCTCCTTGCCCGCACCCTCAAGCGGGCGCTCACGCCTCCCCATCCGGCTTCCACCGGCTCGGTTCTTGCCAAGTATTACATCCGCTTCATCATCAGCGGCGTCATCATTTTTTTCCTGATTTCAACCCGTTTCGTCAACCCCCTCGGGCTGCTGGTCGGCCTGTCCGTGGTGGTCGGCAGCATCATGTTGGCAACCTTGTGTGAACTGACAAAACTCATCATCAAGGAGGCGGCTTAAGGATGGCACATCCCTACCTTTTTTTCGTCAAGCTGTTCGAACTCATCGGGCTGGGGTCTTTTGCCCACGCCTATCCCCATGTGGTCTATACGTGGGTTGTCATGGTCATTCTCATCGTGCTGGGGGGCCTGGCGGCCAAGAGCGTCACCCTGATTCCCGGAAAGGGGCAGAATGTCTTTGAGATGATCATTTCCGGACTGGAGGAGTTCATGGTCGATGTGACCGGGGAGGAGGGGCGCTGGCTGTTTCCCCTGGCAGGTACCATTTTCATATACATCCTGACCTGCAACCTGCTGGGCCTGATTCCGGGCTTTCTGCCGCCGACCGCCAACCTGAACACCACCCTGTCCTGCGCACTGGTGGCCGTGATCTTCACTCATGTCATCGGCGTCAAGTACCACGGCGCCAAGTACATCAAGCACTTTCTCGGGCCGGTGTGGTGGATGATTCCCATCATTTTCCCCATCGAGATCATCGGGCACCTGGCCCGTATCCTGTCCCTGTCCTTCCGGCTTTTCGGCAACATGATGGGCCACGAGCTGGTGCTGGCCATTCTGTTCTTTCTGGCGGGTGCCTTTTTCGCCCCCTTGCCGATCATGGCCCTGGGCATCTTTGTGGCCCTGGTGCAGGCGCTGGTTTTTTTCCTGCTCTCGGTCATGTATTTCACGGGTGCCATGGAGCATGCGCACTGAGTGGGCGCAACGACGAAACCGATCCACAGATTATACGGACGAAACAGAGTGCTGTTAATGGGAGATGGAAGAAGCCCTTATTAATTCTCAACAAAGGAGGTAGAGGCTGGTATGGAAGGATTACAGTTTTTCATCGCATGTGTCACGGCTGCAGGTTTTGGAATTGCCATCGCCGCTTTCGGGTGCGGCCTCGGGCAGGGGATGGGTCTCAAGTCCGCCGTCGAGGGTATCGCCAGAAACCCGGAATCTTCCGGCAAGGTGACCGTAACCCTGCTGATCGGTCTGGCAATGATCGAGTCCCTGTGTATTTATGCGCTGGTTATTGCACTCATCCTGATCTATGCCCATCCGCAGGCCGAAGCCATCGCCAAGCTTCTCGGCGGATGATCAGTCCCCCCTAACGGCAGCATTGGCCATGGGGCGCCTGCCAACACGGCAGGCGCCTTTTTCTTGTTCTCGTTACTTGTTTTTGCGCCAGCGGGGATGGGTGATGCCGAACTTCTTGATTTTATAGATGAGCGCACGGGGGCTGATCCCCAGAAGTTTGGCGGCGTCTTTCTGGATCCACAGGCTTTTTTCAAGGGCCTCCAGGATCATCTCCTTCTCGGCGTCTTTGAGCGATTTGGGTGTGTCGGCAGAGGCCGCGGAAGCCGGCGCTTTTTCCAGGCGCTGCTGTTTGTGCAGCATAGGTTCCAGCATGGCCACGTGTTCTTCCTGGATAATGCGGTCTTCCGTCAGGATGACGGCCCGCTCGATGGTGTTGGACAACTGACGGATGTTGCCCGGCCAGTCATAGGATTTGAACCACTCGACGATGGCGGGCGAAAACCCCTCCACCCGTTTTTTCAGGTTACGTGAGACTTTCCGTAAAATGGCATGCGCCAGCGGTTCGATGCACTGCCTCCGCTCCCTCAGCGGGGGCAGGTTCACAGAAAGGACATTGATGCGGTAGTAGAGATCTTCCCGAAACTGACCTGTTTCGGTCAGTTTTTCCAGGTCGCGGTTGGTGGCGGCGATTACCCGGGCATCGGTGTGAATGGTACTGTTGCCGCCCACGCGCTCGAAGCATTTTTCCTCCAGGAAGCGCAGCATCTTGGCCTGCAGGGCGAGGCTCATCTCCCCGATTTCATCCAGGAACAGCGTGCCGCCGTCGGCCTGCTCGAATCTGCCGATACGCTGTTTGGTGGCCCCCGTAAAGGAGCCCTTTTCGTGACCGAACAGTTCGCTTTCCAGCAGCGTTTCCGGAATATTGGCACAGTTGACCTTGATGAACGGTTTGCGCCGGCGATGGCTGTTGAAATGGATGGTGCCCGACAGGAAACTCTTCCCCGTTCCGGTTTCACCGGTGACCAGGAGGGTGGCATCCGTTTGGGCGAATTTCTTGAGGGCTTTGATGACGCGCTTCATGGAAGCGCTGGTGGCAATGATCTGGCTGAAGTCATAGACGATGTCCTGCTGCCGGCGCAGGTAGTCGATTTCATTTTTAAGGCTGCGCTCGTTGAGCGCCTGTTTGACGGCCAAGCGGACCCGCTCGTCCCGGAAAGGTTTGCTGAGAAAGTCCGAAGCGCCCCTTTTAATGGCGTTGACCACATTTTCGGCATCATCGACCCTGCCGGTCATGATGACCACCGTGCCGGAGGCATGGGCTTTTACCCACCCCAGAAGGTCAAGGCTCCCGTCGGTGCTGACCCCCCAGTCCAACAACAGGACATTGTACTGAATTTTTTTCAGGTGTTCAAAGACATCGTCCCCCGGGGGGTGCGCCTCGATTTCATAGATGCCTTCAAGGGCTCCAACAAGCTGCTGTCGCGCTTTACGGCTGCGGTCTATGATGAGAATGCGATGCATCTGACAATCTGTTATTCAGCATCCATGAAAGCCAAGGCCGATACCGGCCTCCAATGACCGTCTCGGAATGAATGATCGACGGTGATTTTCCGGTAGAACGGTTGCCTGCACCGGTGAATACGAGGCACAGCCCTGCGGCGGGGTTGCATCTTGCGCTCCTTTGCTGTAATTGACGAAGGGGCAGGCGGCCGAACCGCCCGACGGCGGTGGTTCGGGTGGGGTACTGGCGAAAAGACGGAGGCAAAGATCCTGTACAGGCCTTTCCGCTGGGCGGCGGTATTGCCCGAAAGCCCGGCCAGCGGGGCAGAGCAAAAGTGGACACCCCCGTTTACCCCTGTCTGAGACGCCTGCCTGGCAATGGCTTCCGTGTTGTACGTTCTGGAGACAGTGAAAAGGAAAACGGTTAATCGAATTGCCCCAGCGGCCGCTGGAAAGTGAACTTGGCCGGCTTCTTGACCAGCGTGTCCCAGGCCTCGGCCACATTGTTGCCCGTTGTGGTGAAAGGGATAGACACAATGAAAGCCGCTGTCCCCAGGATCATGGAGGCAATCCCCAAGGGCCTGACCAGCACGACGTCGGCGATCATGGCACCGGCTTCGGGCTGGGTGTCATCGAGAAGCTGCTGCCCCTGCGCCAGTGCAGCTCCGAGAGGCAGCAGCACCAGCGATGCGACGGTCAGAAAGACGATGGTGTGTTTTCCCAGTTTCATCATCTAAATCTCCTTTACAGTCGGGAGGTTATTTTGAACCCTTGATCGTCAGACTAAATAAAGGTCGAATGACTGTCAAGTAAAAAAGGCGCATTGATTTCACCAAAACTATTATCGGACAGAATCCATATTTCTACAATTCATTTCCATGGAGGAACTGTTTTGAAAAAGGTCACAGGACTGGTCGTCTGTTTTTTCGTCATTTCGGGTTGGGGATGTGCGGCTCATGCGCCACAGAAAAATGCCACCGTAATGGACGAGGCCACGGTGCGCAAACTGGTACTGGAGGTCATCAGGGAAAACCCCGGCGTTGTTTACGAGGCGATTCGGGAGCATGCCAAACAGATGAAAGCGGAGGCGCGTCGCAAGGATCTGGAACGTAGCTTCAGCCACCGTATCGAGGTACAGGTGAATCCTTCGGATCCCGTCAAGGGACCGACAGATGCGCCCATCACCATCGTCGAATTTACCGATTTCCAGTGTCCCTACTGTGCCCGGGGCGCCAGTGTAGTGGACGATTTGTTTGAGAAATATCCTGGAAAACTACGGCTGGTGTTCAAAAACAATCCCCTGAAATTCCACAAGCAGGCCTTGCCGGCGGCCAAGGCCGCGCTGGCAGCCCACCGGCAGGGAGAATTCTGGCCTTACTATGAGCTGCTTTTCGACAATTACGACAACCTGACGCCCGAACTGTTCATCACCATCGCCCAACAGCTGGGGCTGGACATGCAGCGCTTCAACCGGGACCGCCAATCGGACCCCATCGCCCGGCAGATTGCAGGGGATCGGCAACAGGCCAAAACGCATGGCTTTACTTCCACGCCCACTTTTGTCGTCAATGGTGTGGTGGTGGTCGGTGCACGGCGACATGACTACTTCGAGACCATTATAGAGCGCCTGTTACGCGAATCCGAACAGAGCTGATACGCCGCCGTCGCATTTTTCAGGCAGTTGATGGAGGGCTGGTGTGGTCAGTTTTATTTTTTTAAAAATTAACGATATCGAGAGAAAACCGAAGATTTCGGGAGTAGGATAGGTTGTTTATAACTTGTCAAAAACGGTCGATCTCTTTAAAATCCTTACCAAAATGGCGAGGTTAAAAACCACTGTATTTAAGGCCAGTTGAGGCAATTATCTACATAATACAAAGTATTAACAAATGATTATAGATTGACAGAAACTGTTTGGCAATTTGTTTTAAAAACGCCTTTCTTCAGGATTGACATCTCGAGACGCATTCTATAATTTCCTGCCAGTTGAGATCATCTCGGCTATTTCCAGTCTATTTCCTCTAAACTCCTGGAAATCGTTGGTAGACAGGGCCCCTGAGCCTGTTTTCAGCCTGTTTTCGAAGCACTTGCATTCTGTTTTAAATATTGTTGGGGGAAAGTTACGCCTGATGGAAGCCGTTTGGGAGAAGGTGAAATCCGCGATTAAAGAGAAAGTGCCGGGTCATACTTTCAATATGTGGATTGCCCCTTTGAAATACGGCGGTTTTGATCAAGAGACCTTTCTCCTGTACAGCCCCAACTTTTTCTCCCGAAACAGGGTCAAAAGCCATTATGCCGACCTGATCCGCGAACAGATTTCCGATGCTCTCGGCAGGAGCGTGACGTTGGTCATCGAGACCGGCCGGCGCAGCACCGAGGGTGACCGGGAACTGGCACCCAGGCGGCAGCGCCGCCTGCCCAACATGGGGATCCGGCCCCACAGCGGTCGGCTGCTGCGTCGCGATTTTACCTTTGACCAGTTCGTGGTAGGGGGAAACAACGACTTCGCCTATACCGCCTCACTGGCCATGGCGTCACGCCGGCAGCGCAAGAACGGCTGCGAAAACGCACTGTTCCTTCTGTCCAAACCCGGTATGGGCAAGAGTCATCTTTCCCAGGCCATTGGCCATTATATCATCTCCGAGTATCCCACCGAGAGTGTTTACTACATGACGGCTGAGGATTTCAGTGCCGAGATGGTGGGCGCTTTCCGGGCAGACACCGTGGATCAGTTCAAGGAGAAATACCGCCGCAACTGCGACGTACTGCTGCTGGAAGACATTCACTACCTCAGCGGCAAAGACCGGACACAGATTGAACTGGCCATGACCCTTGATTTCCTGCTGGAAGCCGACAAGAAGATCATTTTTTCAAGCTGTTACCGCCTGTCAGATATTCCCAAGCTGAACGATAAGCTGCGTTCCCGGCTTTCCTACGGTCTCACATCCATCATAGATCCGCCTGATTTCAAAACCCGGGTGCGGATTCTTAAGAAAAAGGCCTCCGCCTATGGCAGCCAGATGCCCTCGGAGGTCATCGGCTACCTGGCATCCGAGCTTACCGAAGATGTGCGCCAGCTCGAAAGCGGGTTGGTGGGTGTCAGTGCCAAATCATCCCTGATGGGGATCCCCATCGACCGGGATTTGGCCGAAAGCGTGGTTCAGCATATCATCCGGCAACGCAAACGCATCACCATCGAGGCTATCAAAAGACTGGTGTGTGCACAGTACCATATCACCGTGGCCGACATCGTTTCCCGGTCCCGGCGTCAGGCCGTCGTCCGACCACGCCAGATTGCCATGTACCTCTCCCGGCGGTATACCGATTCCCCGCTGCAGGTGATCGGCAAGAGCTTCAACCGCTACCATGCCACGGCCATGCATGCCATTGCCGCCATCGAAAAAGGCATGCGCCGCAACGGCGCCGTTAAAAAGCAGGTTGAATATCTGCAGAAAAAGCTGGAAACGGGGGACTTTTAGATCCATACTCCCATAAGGCTGCCAAAAAAACTGTCAAGCCTCCACCACGAAAAGGGGCACCGCGCCACCGCCAACGCGTACGTTGATAATGGAGTCGGTGGAAAGCCGGCTGACGCACCCGCCGTAGGCGCCCCCCAGTGCAAAGGGGTTGATGTTCACCTTTCATCAGGGCCCTGCCCAGGTGTTCGATGCGTTCGAAAAGCGATCGCGTGTACATGAACTCCTCGACCGTGTGGTCTTTTCCGCCCATGGGCCCGAATCCATCCAGGGTCGGCACGCCGGCGAAGGCGATGAAGTTGGCGTCGCTGACGCCGCCGCGTTTTTGCGTGTGCACCGTACCCCCACTGGCCCGGTTGACGAGTTCAGCAAATGCCCGGGTGGCCTGGGTTTCCACCATGACCGGCCGCTGGATGCCGCCGCTCAGCCGCGAGCGGGTACCCGCGACATAGGCGGTCCCGGCCTGCTCCTGGTGCTTGGCGACGATGCGCTGTCCCTCTTCGTCCACGGCATAGCGGAAGTCGATGAGCAAAAAGGCACTGGGGGAGATGGTGTTGGCGCCGATACCGCCGCCCATCTGGCCCACGTTGACGGTGGTGCCGATCTTCAGATCGGTGAGCTGCTGAATGGCGATGAGCTTGTGGGCCGCCTCCAGGTTGGCGTTGATGCCCTGGGCATAGTCGTTGCCCGCATGGGCCGCCTTCCCCTCGATCTCGATGCGGAACGTCCCCACGCCCTTCCTGGCCGAAACGACCTCCCCGTGAGGTCCGCCGCATTCGAACACCAGGCCGAAGTCCTTGCCCCGGGCCTGCGCCTCCACCAGGGGACGTGCATCCTCGGAGCCGGTTTCTTCGTCGGCCGAGAAGAAAATATGGTAGCCGGACGGGCGCCGCAGCCCGAGTTCATCCAGCATCATCAGGGTGAACACCAGAACCGTGATGCCCCCTTCATATCGATGACGCCGGGTCCGGTGGTCAGTGGGCTACCCACACGGCACGCGTTGAAGCCCAAATCCGGAGGGAAGACCGTGTCCAGGTGGCACGAGAAGAGAATTTGCCTGCCCGCACCGGAACGCTCCAGCAGCCGGTGGTCGCCGATGGCGTCCCGAGCGTAGCGGGTCTCTTCGAAGCCCAGACGCTTCAGGAACGTCGCGACCTCATCGCCCACGCGGTTGACGCCGTCGGGGTTGCCGGTGTAACTGTTGATTTGAACCAGTGAGACAAGCCAGGCGAGAATCTCGTCCCTGTGGTCGTCTATCCAGCGCGAGAAACGTTCCATGGAAAAGCTCCCTGTCAAGATGGGTCAACCGGCCCGTGGTGTCAGCCCCCGGCAGTGGCTGACCGAGTGATGACAGTGTTGACACCAAACAACATAGATCCAACTGTTAAAATGCGGCAGGCTTTGTTTTCGGGTTGAGCGGTGAAGTTTCCCCGGCGCAGCCGGGCCTATTTACTGGGTGGTGGAAAAGGGCTCTTCGGCGGCGATCAGTTCTTCCAGCAGTTCCAGTCGGTTGTTGCGTTCATATTCGATGGCGCATCGCAGGCGCAGAGCACACAGCTTGGTGCAGACCCGCTCTTCTCGGTTGTAAGTGCCGAAACAGCTGTCCGGTCCGGTGCCGAACATGGGATAGTTGAGGTTGATTTCCATGGGGCTTCCTCAGATCTGCAGTGTTGATAACAGTTGACGGTGTATCCGTCCATTGGTTGCCAAAATTTGTTTTTTTTCAATGTGATACGGTTGGTTGGAAAAATCGCTCAGCGTGGCGCCGGCCTCGCTGGCGATAAGCGCACCGGCGGCCGTATCCCAGGGCTTCAGGTTTTCCTCCCAGTAGCCGTCGAAGCGGCCGCAGGCCAGGAAACACAGGTCCAAGGCGGCGGATCCCAGCCGGCGTACACCCAGTGCAGCGACGGTACTGGCCCTGAAACGGCTCATCAGCACATCCAGGTGGGTAACGGAATCGTAGATCAGGCCCGTTGCCAGAAAGCTGTCGGCCAAGCGCTCGACCGCCGACACGTGGATGGGGTGATCGTTCAGGCGTGCCCCTTTTCCGGCGGCGGCGCTGAAAAATTCCCCCGTGGCCGGATTCAGTACGATGCCGGCCAGGACGGTTCCCCTGTGTTCGAAGGCGATGGACACGGCAAATATATTCAATCCATGAGCGAAATTGATGGTTCCGTCCAGCGGGTCCACCAGCCATCGGTATTTTGAATCACCGCGGTTCAGACCGCCTTCTTCTGCCAGAATGCTGTGCCCGGGAAACGCTTTGGCGATGGTTTCGCCGATAATACGCTCCGAGGCCGTGTCTGCCTCGGTGACCAGGTCCCGGTGGCCTTTTCTGCTGATATCGTAGGTGCCCCTGAAATAAGACTGCAGCAGATGGGCGCTTTTATAGGCCGCCTCGGTGGCCACCTCCATGATACGGTTCACATCCATGAGGCTTGAGTTTTAGCCCCAACCTTGCCCCGTGTCAAGATCCCCGTGATGGGCCCCCGGCAAAACACGTTCCTGTGGTTCATCTTTGCGTTTGTCCGATAT
>CAYUAQ010000040.1:0-31132 GCA_964442705.1 uncultured Desulfobacteraceae bacterium | reverse complement strand
GATGGGCCCCCGGCAAAACACGTTCCTGTGGTTCATCTTTGCGTTTGTCCGATATTTCCGAGAGTTGTTGCGCCATTTTGCGGATCAGCGGTTTCAGGGATGACCGTTCCAGCGCCGACACGGCGATACCGTTGAGACGCTGCTGCAGCTGCGCCACCTCCTCCGGCGTCAGCAGATCCTTTTTGTTGAGTACCCGCAGCAGCGGAATCCGGTTCAGGTTGAGATCATCCAGGGTTTTTTCCACCGAGCGGATGTGGTCTTCGTGGCGCGGACTGCTGATATCGATGACGTGCAAGAGCAGATCGGCACTTTCCAGTTCTTCCAGAGTGGCCCGAAAGGCCACCAGCAGGTCTTGCGGCAGATCCTGGATGAATCCCACCGTGTCGGTGATGATCACTTCCATATCCCTGGGAAAGCGCAGACGTCTACTGGCGGGGTCCAGGGTGGCAAACAGGCGGTTTTCAACGGTCACCCGGCTATGGGTCAGGGTGTTGAGCAGGGTGGACTTGCCGGCGTTGGTGTATCCTACGATGGAGATCACCGGAAGCCCCTGCCGGCGGCGCAGCGCTTTCTGCCGGCCGCGATACTGACGCACCCGCTGTAGCGCGTTTTCCAGCTGCCGGATGCGTTGCCGGGCGCGGCGGCGGTTGATCTCCAGCTTGGTTTCACCGGGTCCCCGGCCGCCGATGCCGCCGGTGAGCCGGGACATGGCCGTGTTCTTGGTCACCAGACGCGGCAGCAGGTATTTGAGCTGAGCCAGCTCCACCTGCAGTTTGCCCTCGCGGCTCTGGGCGCGCTGGGCGAAGATGTCCAGGATCATCTGGGTGCGGTCGATGACCTTCAGCTCGGTGCTGTTGGTGATGGAGCGGATCTGCGAGGGGTTCAGCTCCTGGTCGAAAATGATCAGCGAGGCGCCCTTCTGCAGCGCCTCCAGGGCCATTTCCTGCAGCTTCCCGCGTCCGACCAGAAAGCGGGGGTCGGTTTTGCGGCGCTGTTGCAGTACGCTCCCAACCACTTCGATGCCCCCCGAGGCCGCCAGTTCCCGCAATTCGGCCAGGGACTGCCGGGCGGCTCTGGCAGGGCCGGTGGCGACGCTGACCAGCAGCGCCCGCTCCCGGACGGCGTCCCCCGGCCGTACCGGGCGTACGAAGGCCAGTTCGTCCTCCAGCGCCCGGATAAGCTGCAGGCATCCGATGTCGAGCCCATGGGGAGACAGGGGGGGCAGCTCCTGGCAGGGCATTCCCGGCTGCGGTCTGGGCAGGATGTGGGCGGCGTGAACCCGCTTCGGACGTCCCATGCTATCCATGGTGACGGCCGCCATGAGATCCAGCCGCAGCATGGCCAGATCGGTGAGGTCATCGGAAGACAGCGGTTCCCCCTTGAGGTGGGTGTGAACGCAGCGCAGCCCCCGCAGCCGTCCGGGAGCGGCACGGTACTCGCGGGTGTCCGGAATGACGATCTTGAGCTGGTCTCCGGTGATGACGTGGGTAATGTGCCCCTGGCGGTTGATCAGAACGGCCACCTGGCGCCGGATGCTGTGGGAAAGGGCGGCCAGCTCACGCACCAGTTCAGTGGTGGCGAGGTATTCCGTCGGTATCCGCCGGCGATACAGCCGTTCCAGTCGGCGAAGTTGGCTGGGTTTCAGACCGATGGTATGACCGTAAATCTTTTTCACCGCTGAACCGGCCCGCCCATGCCCCTACCGCTCCTCAGGACACGCGCATCGGCACGGGTGAACGATATTCCGGCAAGATCGGTGGCGCCGAGCCGTGGTCCGGTGGCGGCCTGAAGTCCACTTACGGGGAGGCGATCAGGGCTGATGGAATTCCTCCAGGTTTTCAAAGCGTGTGTAGGCCCCCAGGAAGGCCAGGGTCACCTCTCCGGTGGGACCGTTGCGCTGTTTTTTCAGCAGAATCTCGGCGGTACCCCGTTTGGGGTTGTTTTCGTCCTTGTTGTAGACCTCGTCCCGGTAAATAAAGGCCACCACGTCGGCGTCCTGCTCCAGGGCGCCGGACTCCCGCAGATCCGACAGCTGGGGGCGTTTGTCGCTGCGCTGTTCCAGCATGCGGTTGAGTTGTGACAGCGCGATCACCGGCACATCCAATTCTTTGGCCAGCGCCTTCAAAGCCCTTGAAATTTCAGAGACCTCCAGTTCGCGCCGCTCCGACGATCGCCGGGCCTGCATGAGCTGCAGGTAGTCGATGATGATGAGCCCCAGCCCCTTGTCCATCTTGAGCCGCCGGGCTTTTGTGCGGATTTCGAGCACCGAGATGTTGGGTGTGTCGTCGATGTAGATGGGAGCTTCGGACAGGGTGCTGGCGGCATCGGTGATCAGGTTCCACTCTTCATCGTTGAAGAACCCGCCCCGCAGGCGCATGGAATCCACGCTGGCTTCGGAACACAGCATGCGCAGGGACAGCTGTTCCTGGGACATTTCCAGCGAGAAAATGGCCACCGGAACACCCTCTTCCACCGCCGCATGACGGGCGATGTTGAGCGCCAGGGCCGTCTTGCCCATGCTGGGCCGGGCTGCCAGTATGATCAGATCGGACTTCTGAAAGCCGGCCGTCAGGCTGTCCAGCCGGGTAAATCCCGAGGCCACACCGGTGATCAGGGCTTTTTTGCCTTGGCGCTCCTCCAGGGTGTCGATGTTGCGCAGAATGATCTTGCTAATGGGGACAAAATCCTGGCGGGATTTGTTTTCTGAAATCTCGAAGATGGCGCTTTCGGCAAAGTCGATGATTTCATCGACGCCGCCCATGTCTTCATAACAGCGTTGGGTGATGGCGCCGGCTTTCTGTATCAGGCGCCGCAGGGCGGCTTTGTCGTGGATGATTTTGGCGTACTGTCGGGCATTGGCCGCCGCCGGCACGGTGTCGACGAGTTTGGACAGGTAGCTGGCGCCGCCGGCTTTTTCCAGATGACCCCTGGCCTTCAGGGCCTGGGTCAGGGTGATCAAGTCGACGGGTTCACTTTTTTCGAAGAGGTCCACCACCGCTTCGAAGATCATCTGGTGTGCCGGCCGGTAGAAATCCGTGGGCTGCAGGCTCTCCAGCACGTCGAACAGCAGGCTGTTGTCCATCATCAGGGCGCACAGGAGCCGCTCTTCGGCTTCCACGGCCTGGGGCAGTACATGGGCCAGGGAGGGGTCCTGGCCGGAAGCTGCGGATTCCTCAGGCATGCTCATGCCCACTCCTTCTGGTTTTCACGGGCAAAACTCCGGCGTTCATTTTTCACAAAATCATCATCTTTGGTGAACTGCACTTGTTGGCAGGGGTCATTCCGGAACGATTTCGACGGTGATTTCCGGCTCGACATCCTTGTAGACCCTGATGGGAACCTTGTGGGTGCCGATGGTCTTGATGGGCGCACTGAGCAGCACCATTCGTTTTTCCACCTCGATGCCCTGTTTCTGCAGTGCCGTAACGATATCGCGCACCGTGACGGAGCCGGAGAGCCGGTCCCCCTCGTGCACCTTGGCCGGGATCTGGCAGGTCACTTCTTCCAATTTGGCGGCCATCTCCTGGGCCAGACTCTTTTCCTTGGCGATCTGTAGGTCGAACTTGGCCCGCTGCTGTTCGATGATCTTGCGGTTTTGATGGGTGGCTTCTACCGCCTTTCCCTGGGGCAGAAGGTAATTGCGGGCATAACCGTCGGCCACGGTTACCTCACTGCCGATGATGCCCAGGGACTGGATGGTCTCCTTTAGAATGACTTTCATATTGGCCTCCATAATTATTAAGTTGAAAGTTGAAAGTTGAAAGTTTTCCGTAAAACAGGTTCCCGCCTTGACGGTCTCGCAGGAAGTTCCCTTCGAGCGTCCTGCTGAAACGGGAACCGGACTTTTTACAATGTCGTCTTCTTTAACTTTCAACTCACTTTTCATTCATGCGGGCCGGGTTTCTCCGATCCCAGCTTGCGGAAGTTGAACCATGTATCGAAAAGCCCCAGCGCGATGATGACCAGCACCAGCATCTGCTGGACAGCCACCAGGCTGTAGATGAAGATCCGCAGCAGGCGCGGGAATTGTTTCTTCTCGAAGAAAAAAGCCACGATGGCGATTCCCTGGAAGAAGTAAACCACCAGCAGTATGAGCAGACCGTTCAGACCCAGCAGCTTCAGGGCACCGCCGGCGAATGCCACCACGACGCCACAGCCGATGATGCCCCATACCAGATGCTCCGGTGCCTGCCATCGGTTGAGGGGGCCGTAGCCCGGCAAAGGCAGCCGGCGGCCCGCCAGCAGGGGCCGCGCCAGAAGCAGGTTGGCCCACACCACAAGCACCGTCGACATGACGGCCAGCGCCGGCAGTATGCGGACCAGAACGTAGCGAATGCGGTCCAGCGACCGGGAGAGCAGGTCCACATTTTCCGGGGTGACGCCCATGTTTCGGTACAACTCGAGCGTCAATTCCAGATTCCGTCCCACGTAGGTTGTCACCAGGTCGACGATGCCGGTGCCGGAAACCATGCTGCTCATCAGCAGGACCAGCAGACCGCCAACAAAGGCCGTGCCGGCCGTGAAAAGGACGGTGGGTTCTACCGGCATATTGAGCTCGAACATCTCGGCCATCACGAGACCGACCACGAGCAGTTCGAAAAAAAACCACAGGTCGATGGAAACACCGCCAATCACCAGCATCATGAGGAGGGCCGACAGCACTGCCACCGTGAGGCCCGCACGCCGGCCCAGTTTCAACCGGTAAAACAATACCGGCAGTGGAATGAATATGGCTCCCATGAAACCGACGATGGGGATGAAGACCGACAATGCGAATACACCACCGGTGATGGCGACGCCCCTGGCGATGTCTTTGACGGCATTAGCTGATGCAACCGGTGGCACGGGCGGTTCTCCCTGTACCGATCCCGAAACAGGTATCTGTTGTGAGACTATCTGTAATCCAGGGATCCGACAAAGGGCAGCAGGGCGATGATCCGGGCGCGTTTGATGGCCAGTGTCAGTTCGCGCTGATGTTTGGCACAGGTTCCTGAAATACGCCGCGGTATGATTTTCCCGCGTTCGGTAATATAGTATTTCAGCGCTTTGGCATCCTTGTAATCGATCTTCAGGCTGGTATCGGCGCAGAAACGGCAGACTTTGCGTCGGTGGTAGATTCTTCTTCTCTTGTAGCCGGGGCGGCGTTTGGTATGGCGAGGCGCTGTGGCCATGATGTCGGCTCCTTATGATGATTTGGTTTCGGTTTCTTCAGGGGTTTCATCGGCTGCGGCCACGCTGGCCTCGTCTGATCCGGCGTCCTGTGCGGCTTCCGTTGCCTCTTGGGCGGCAACGGCCGGTTTTTCGGCAGCGGTCTTGTCGGCTTTGTCCGACGTGTTTTCAGCCGCCGCCGCTGCGGCGGCTTTGGCGGCCGCCTCTTCAGCCGATTTCTTGCGGGCTTCGGCTTCGGCCTCTGCCTGGGCGATCTCTGCCTTTACCTTTTCGATGTCCGCATCTTTGTCCAGCAGAACCGTCATGTATCTCATGAACCGATCGTTGATCCTGAAAAATCGCTCCATCTCATCGACGAGGGCGCCGTCGCCACAGTACTCCAGGCGGGTGTAAAAGCCGCGGTTGAGCTTGCGGATACTGTAGGCGAGGTGCTTGACACCCCACTCGTCCCGGTTGATCAGGAGCCCCCTGTACTTTTCGAACAGCTCATCCAGTTTATCAAAGAGCGGTTTGCGCTGTTCTTCCGAGATGTCGGGCTCCAGAATGAAAATGGTTTCGTACCTTCGCATCGAACCTCCTTGTGGGTATATAAGCCCTGGTGCGACCAGAGCAAGGATCGGGCCGTGCATCTTGCTTGCAAACGGCCAACTGAAAAATAGAATCCTCTATCTTTTCTCCGGAACGCTGTCAAGCAAAATATTCAAAAAGCCGGCCACCCCATTTCATTCCCGGGATGCCGAAGAGGCTTATTTCAGTTTGTCGAAGGGTACGTTTTCGGTGGTGCTGTCTACGTATTTCACCACGCCGGTGACTGTGTCCACTATCATGGCCCCCACGAACTGGCCGCGTGTCCAGGCCGATATCTGGTAGCGGCCCACCTGGGGCGCTCCCGTCATGCCGGTGAGCATCAGCACACCCAGCACGGACAGCACGCCGCACAAAAAACCGATCAGCCGCTCTTTCCATTTTCGGTTCACCATTTTCCCACCTCCCTGCATGTCTGCGATGGTTTGTCGTCGCCGGGATCTGTTACGACGCCTGTCTTCAAGTTCGGACAATCGGCGCTTTTTGTCAAGACGGGTGTACCTCCCCCACAAAAAGGGTAATCGCAAGGCGAATACCTCTTTGAGGGGGAGCCACGCCCGCAGCAAGCATGCCAATCGTTAGTTGCGATAGCCCTGCGGTGTTTGCCCCCATGGCTTGAATCCCCGGCCGGATTGGCGTATGAACAGAAAGCGTTGGTATTTCCGGGTGTGTTTTTAGCAGTCAAACAAATAGACTTTTCGCCAAATCAGCAGACCGCAGAGGGGGCGTGAAATGGATGTTGTGACCATCGGGTGGGACGGTTTTGATCTTCAGGATCTGGTTGCCATTGCCAGGCGGGGTGCCGAAGTACGCCTGAGCGCAGGATCGCTGGAGCGCCTGCGCCGCAGCCGGCGATTGATCGAACGCTGGGTGCAGCAGGAGCGCACCGTGTATGGCATCACCACCGGTTTCGGGGCGCTGAGCAATGTCAATATTTCCCGCAAGGATGCGCGCCGGCTTCAGGAAAACATCCTGCGCAGCCACGCAGCCGGGGTGGGAGAACCTTTTGACGTAGAGACGGTGCGGGCCATCATGGCGCTGCGCATCAAGGACCTGTCCCGGGGACATTCCGGTATCCGGCCCGAGACCGTTCAGTTGCTGACGGCACTGCTCAACGCCGGCATCTGTCCGGTGGTACCACGCAAGGGATCCGTGGGCGCCAGCGGTGACCTGGCGCCTCTGGCGCACCTGGCCCTGGCGCTCATGGGAGAGGGCGAGGTGTTTTTTCGAGGCCGCAGGATTTCGGCTGCCCAGGCCCTGGCATCCTGTGGGCTGTCACCCGTGCGCCTGGAAGCCGCGGAAGGCCTGGCGCTGGTAAACGGTACCCAGGTAATGACCGCCGTGGGAGGACTGTGCGTCTATGACGCCCTATCGCTGGCCAAACACGCCGATATCGCCGCCACCATGAGTCTGGAGGTTCTGCTGGGCAGCCGCACCGAGTTCGACGCCCGCATCCACCAGGTACGTCCCCATCCCGGGCAGATCGCCACCGCCGACAACATGGATCGCATCACCCGCCACAGCGAAATCATCTCCTCCCACAAGGACTGCTCCCGGGTCCAGGACGCATACACCCTGCGGTGTTCGCCCCAGGTTCACGGCGCCAGCCGCGATGTGATCGCCCACGCCCGCCGGGTGGTGGAGACTGAGATGAACGCCTCCACCGGCAACCCGCTGATATTTTCCGATGCCGACACCTTCCTGCTGGGCGGCAATTTCCACGGTCAGCCTGTGGCGTTGGCCATGGATTTCCTGGCCATGGGGCTGGCCGAACTGGCCAACATCTCGGAGCGCCGCATCGAGCGTCTGGTCAATCCCAAGCTCAGCGGGCTGCCGGCCTTTCTGGTCAGTGATGGCGGACTCAACTCCGGCTTCATGATCGCCCAGTACACCGCCGCCGCCCTGGTGTCCGAAAACAAGGTCTTGGCCCATCCCGCCTCGGTGGATTCCATTCCCACCTCGGCCAACAAGGAGGACCACGTCTCCATGGGGACCATTGCTGCCCGCAAGTGCCGCGACGTAGCTGAAAACGTCCGGCACGTGATCGCCATCGAACTGCTGTGTGGTGCCCAGGCCATGGATCTTTTCACCAATTTGCAAGCCGGTCTGGGTACCCGCGCGGCTTATGCGATCATCCGTGAAGCCATCCCCTCCCTGGAAAAGGACCGCATTTTATCCACGGATATCGCCACCATGAGGCACCTGATGGAAGACGGGCGCATCATCCGGGCCGTCGAGGGTCAGGTGGGGCCGTTGCAGTGAAGTCCCGTCGGGGAGAAAGCACAGGCACATCACTGAAGCCGCCAAAAAAGAAAAGCCTTAAGCCGATGCCCAAGCCCAAAGGGGTTCCCGGTTGACGGCGAAGGAAGGGGTAACAGCAGTTTGCAGTTGCCAGTTATACCAGTTGACAGGGAAGGAAGGGTATCAATATTAAAGCAACACGCTTCTTTCAACTGCAAACTGGTGAACTGGTAACTTTTCTTCCACCTGGCTTTCTGGTTGCCGCAACCCATTGCGGCTGCCGGGTTGCAGACGCGGCCCGCGTTATTCCTTTACGGCCGACAGTATTTTCCCGGCGGCTTGGGACAGCAGCAGCGCGTCAACGCCCACGGTGATCAGCTGGTAGCCCTTGCGGATGTAAGGCACCGCGGCTTCGGGAGAGGCCACGAAGATGCCCAGGGGGATGCCTGCCGCTTGGGCGCTGGCGGCCACTGTATCGATGGCGGCCTGGACGTCGGCGTCGTCCACGGCGCCGGGTTTGCCCATGCTGGCCGACAGGTCATAGGGGCCGATATAGAGCCCGTCGATGCCGTCCACAGCCACGATGGATTCGATGTTGGCCACGGCATCGCGGTGCTCGATCTGCAGCACGATGGCCACCCCGTCGTTGGCCTCCTTCAGATACTGTTCGAAGCGCGTCCCATACCCCTGGGCCCTGGCGATACCGATGCTGCGTTCGCCCAGCGGCGGATACTTGGTCAGACGCAGGATGCGCCGGGCCTCATCGGGGGAATTGACATGGGGTACGATGAGCCCTGCCGGTCCGATGTCCAGGCATTTTTTCAGCCAGCCCTCGTCGGCGGACGGTGGCCGCACCAGGCAGGGAATGGCGGGGGAGGTTGCCTGCACAATGGACAGCAGCGTGGTAATTCCCATGGCGCTGTGCTCCATGTCCACGAACAGCCACTGCATGCCGCTCAGGCAGAGCACCTCGGCCACCTCGGATGAGCCGATTCCCACCAGGGTGCCCACCAGTACTTCGCCGTCGGCCAGTCTTTTTTTCAGCATCGGCGCTTTCCTCCTTTTAGCCACGGCCATGGCGGTTCAGAGGCGGCAGGATGCGCACTGACACGACGCGATCGTCGATCAGATCAATGGCCAGATTGAGAATCAGAGCGCTGAGAAGTTCAAAAACCTTGCGGGCGCTTTCCGTGCTTTCGAACCGGCCGTCTATCAGGCCGTCTCCGCTGTCGAAGCTGACCTGCCCTTCGAATCCCATGATCATGCCGCGCACAAGCCGCAGCTTGTCATCCAGCGGCAGATGGTCTGTTCTGCGCTTTCCCAGAGAGGATGGTCCCATGCCTTCTCCCTAATAACAGGTGGAGTTCAGTCTTCATTGGAAAAGCAAGAAATGTGCCGCCGCTCTATTTTTATGTTACTTGCTGAAAACAATAAGAAAAAAATGAATTGGGAAGGTGCCTATCCCCAATAGTATGAACTTTCTTTCCTAATTATGAGGGCATTCTCCCACGAACTAGGTAAAAAAGTACCGCGGTAAATGTTCGCCCTGCAGTTCATATGGAACAGTAGCGTTCATAATCTTCGTCTGAAAGCTCACCGATGTCGCTTTCATGACAAACACTGCCCTGATGGATGATATACGCCCGGTCGCAGATAAATCTGGAAAAGTTCAGGTTCTGTTCGGCCAAGAAAACCGAGACCCCTTCCTGTTTCAGCTTGCGGATGGTGCCGGCCAGCTGCCCCACGATCACCGGTGCCAGTCCCTCGGAAGGCTCGTCCAGGATGATCAGCTCGGGGTTGCCCATCAGAGTACGGGCAATGGTCAGCATCTGCTGCTCGCCGCCGCTTAGGGTGCCGGCATCCTGGTTGCGCCTTTCGGCCAGGTTGGGAAACAGTTCGAACAGGCGCTCGGGCGTCCAGGGAACGAAGCCCTCGCGGGGCGGCTGCCGGCCCACCTCCAGGTTCTCCATGATGGTCAGGCGCGTGAAGATGCGCCGGTCCTCGGGCACGTAGCCCAGGCCCAGGTTGCAGGTTTTGTGGGGCGGCAGGCGCGTGATGGCATGCCCTTTGAACAGAATCTTACCGTTTCGGGGTGGCAGAATGCCGATGATGCTTTTAAACGTGGTGGTTTTGCCGGCGCCGTTACGTCCCAGCAGGACCACGATTTCGCCGCGGCGAATCTCCAGGTTCATGTTGAAAAGGATCTGGGCCTTGCCGTAGAAAGCCGCCAGTCCCGTCACTTTCAGCATCACCTCGCGGTTCGTGTCAGTCATGCGCCTGGTCCCCGTTTTTCTGGAGGCGGGCGGCCTCTTCGGCTCCCAGATAGATTTCCTGCACCTGTTTGTTGCCCCGCACTTGGTCGGGCGTTCCGCGCGCCACCAGGGTGCCGCGGTTGAGGACGATGATCTCGTCGGCATGGGTGAAGACCACGTCCATGTCGTGTTCGGTGAACAGCACGCCGATATTGCGGGTGCGCACGATATCGGCCGTCAGCTGCATCAGGTGCGTGCGCTCCATGGCGCCCATGCCGGCGGTGGGCTCGTCCATAAGCAGCAGCCGGGGGGCGTTGGCCAGGGCCATGGCCAGTTCGACCCGTTTCAGGTCGCCGTAGGCCAGGACGCCAGCCGGGCGGTTCCACTGCGCTTCGATGCCCACCAGTTCCAGCAGCGCCATGGATTCCGCCACGTACAGCCGGCGCATTTGGCGGGTCAGCGAGCGCGTGCGGCCGTGATGGGACAGCTTGACCATCTGGACGTTTTCCAGGACCGTCATGGAGGCGAAGGTGGCGGTGATCTGGAAGGTCCGCCCCACCCCGATTTTCCACACCTCCCGGGGTTTGAGCCCGTTGGTTTTGCGGCCCAGAATCATGACGCTGCCCCGGTCCGGCTGCAGCTGGCCGTTGATCAGGTTGAAGCAGGTGGACTTGCCGGCGCCGTTGGGCCCGATCATGGCCAGCAGCTGCCCGGCGGCAAGATCAAAACTCATGTCATCGACGGCCCGTACGCCGCCGAACGACTTGGAAAGATGCTGTACTTCCAGGATTTTCGGCATGGGTCGACTTTGCCCTCACCCTTCCACCTCGGCGCCGAAATAGCGGCCGAATCTGTTGTTGAAAAAACCGGCAATCCCCTGGGGGAAGGCCACCACCAGGATGATGAAGATCGACCCCAGGATCAGCTGCCAGAAGTTCAGACGCGAGATCTGGTCGTGGAGCCAAGTGAAGGCCGCCGAACCGGCCACGGGGCCGAACAAGGTCTCCACGCCGCCCAGCAGGACCATGAGCAGGAAATCGAAAGACCGAGGGATGGCCATTTCATCGGGAAAGACGCTGCCCTTGGAAAAGACATACAACCCTCCCGCCAGCCCGGCGAAGGCGCCGGCCAGCGCGAAGGCGAACCACTGGTGGCGGCGCAGGTTGACACCGATGGCGTCCACCCGCAGGGCCGAGTCCCGGCAGGCGCGCATGGTGTAGCCGAAGGGGGTGAACACGATGGTGCGCAGGGCCAGAATGCCCCCAATGCAGATGACCATGGTCAGGTAGTAGAAGACCGTCTTGTCGTCGGCCCAGGCCGAAGGCCAGATGCTCAGGATGCCGTCGTCCCCGCCTGTAAAGGCCCCCCACTGAAAGACGATGGACCAGCAGATCTGGGCGAAAGCCAGCGTCAGCATGGCCAGGTAGACCCCGGTCAGTCGCACGCAGAACCAACCGATGATCAGGGCCAGCAGGCCGGTCGCCAGCGGGGCCAGCAGCAGGGTCAGCTCCATGGGGGTCTGCAGGTAGTGCACCATCAGGGCCGCGGCGTAGGCGCCGCCGCCGAAAAAGGCGGCGTGCCCGAAGGACACCATGCCGCCGGGTCCCATCATGAAGTACAGGCTCATGCTGGCCAGCGACAGGATGGCGATCTCGATAAGCAGCACCAGCTGGAATTCGCCGGCCGCCAGCGGCAGCAGGGCGATGACGGCCAGCAGGGCTAGCCCCAGCAGTTTCAGCCGGACCGGGGCCGGCCGCAGGGTGGCCGAGGGTTCGCCGGCGCCTTCGTGGGCCATGGATTCAGGTTTGCCGAACAGGCCGTAAGGCCGTATGACCAGCACCACGGCCATCACCAGGAACATCATCACCAGGGTGCTCTGGGGCAGCACCAGGATGCCGAAGGAGCTGAGCTCGGCGATGATAAGGGCCGCCAGGTAGGCGCCCTGGATGCTGCCCATGCCGCCCACCACCACGACCACGAAAGCCGCCGCGATGACGTTCAGGTCCATGAGCAGGTCGGCGCCGCCCTTGGGCAGCTGCAGCGCGCCGCCCAGACCCGTGAGAAACGACCCCAGGAAAAAGACGCTGGTGAACAGTCGGCGCTGGTTGACCCCCAGGGCGGCCAGCATCTCGCGGTCTTCGGTGGCCGCGCGCACCAGGATGCCCCAGCGCGTGCGGTTGAGCAGCAGCCAGATGAGCCCGAGGATCAGCAGGGCCACCACGATCAGCACCAGGTCGTACTGGGGCATCAGGGAACCCATGATGCTGATGCTGCCGCTGAGCCCCGGGCACTGCGGCCCCAGCAGGTCTTCGGCGCCGAACAGCCAGCGGGACAGGTCCTGGATGATCAGGATGATGCCGAAGGTGCCCATGAGCAGGAACAGCTCCGGCGCCTGGTAGAGCCGGCGCAGCAGCAGGACTTCCACGATGATGCCGATGACGCCCACCACCAGGGCCGCCAGCAGGATGCTGCCCCAGAAGGACACGCCGGTGGCGGGCAGGTGCGTGATGAGCGTGTAGGCCACGTAGGCGCCCACCATGTAAAAGGAGCCGTGAGCGAAGTTGACGATGCGCGACACCCCGAAGATCAGGGTCAGCCCGCAGGCCACCATGAACAGCCCCGAGGCGTCGGCCCAGCCGGTCAGGAATTGAACCAGATAGAATCCCACAGGCTTTTTTCCCTCATTTGGCCGGGCGCAGCTTCCTGACCTCGGCGTCGGACGGCAGGAAGTCCTTGCCGTCCATGTACTTCCAGTCGACCATGATGCCCTTGCCGTCCTTGAGGGCCGTATAGCCCACATAGGCGCCCATGGTGGACTGGTGGTCGATCTTGCGGTAGGTGATGGGACCCACCGGCGACGCGAAGGTCAGGCCCTCCAGGGCGTCCACCATCTTTTCGGTGTCGGTGCTGTTGGCCTTTTTGAGCATGTGGTAGACGGACATCATGGTGCAATAGCCCACCAGCGACCCGGTGCGCGGGTAATCATTGTACTTCTTGCGGTAGGAGTCCAGGAACTGGGTGTGCGCCGGGGTCTTGATGGCGTACCAGGGGTAGCCGGTCACCAGCCAGCCCACGGGGGCTTCGGCCTTGAGGGGGTCGAGATATTCGGGTTCGCCGGTCAGCAGGCTGACCATGAAACGGTCCTTGAAAAAGCCCCTCAGGTTTCCTTCCCGCACGAACTTGGCCAGGTCGCCGCCGAAAGTGACGTTGTAGACGGCCTCGGGCTTGGCGTCGGTGAGCGCCTGAATCTCGGAACCGGCGTTGATCTTGAACAGCGCCGGCCACTGCTCGGCCACGAACTGCACCCCTGGGCTTTTGGCCGCCAGCACTTTTTTGAACGATTTGACGGCGTCCTTGCCGTAGGCGTAGTTGGGGGCGATGGTGGCCCAGCGTTTGGCCGGTTTCTTGGCGGCCTCCACCGCCAGCATGGCGGCCTGCATGTAGGTGGAGGGGCGCAAGCGGAAGGTGTAGCGGTTGCCCTTGGCCCACACCAGGGCGTCCGAGAGGGGTTCGGCCGCCACGTAGAGCACCTTGTTGCGCTTGGAAAAGTCCGTCAGCGCCAGTCCCACGTGGGAGAAGAAGGAGCCCATGATGAGGGCCACCTTGTCCTTGCGCACCAGTTCCTCGGCGATCTTGACGGCCTCGCCGGGTTTGCCGGCGTCGTCGCGGGAGATGACCTCGATTTTCCTGCCCATCACGCCGCCGGCGGCATTGATCTCCGCCAGGGCCAGCTGCCAGCCGTTGCGGTAGGGGAAGGTGAAGTTGGTCAGCTTGCTGTAGGTGTTGATCTCCCCGATCTTGATGGTGTCGCCGGCCGTGGCGGTCACGGCGGGCGCGAGCATCATCAGGGCGGCAACCAGCAGCCACAGGGTCGACAGTCGGTTTCTACGCATGGGTCTCCTCCTTAGGTAGTTATTGCCTTACTTCTGTAAGGCTGTCATTAAAAACAAAAAAATTTACCAGCCAATGTGCAAAAAAGTTAAAAGTTGAAAGTTGAAAGGGAAGGAAGGGTTTCAATTTTAAAAGAGATAGCTTTCCTTCAACTGGTAAACTGGTACCTGGCAACTGGAAACTTTTCTTCCATCTGTCTTTCCGGTTGCCGCAACCCGTTGCGGTTACTGTGTTGCGGGTACCGCTCGCGTTAGGGTTTTTCGGTTTGGGGTCCGTGCCGGTTGCCTCCCGGCACGAAATCCTCACGGCGCTGTCATCAGCGCTTCGATTCCGCCGGCCATGGCGCTCAGCCCCCCCAGGGTGATGACGGCTCCCCGGATGAGGCCGGATGCGCACAGGGTCTCGGCTTTTTCCGCAGCCCGTGCCAGGGCCCGCCGTTGCTGATCGGTGCCGATCCGGCCCACGCGCACGGTGACGGCCAGTCCGGCGATGTCGGTGTCGGGATCGATCGCTTCGGCCGGTCGGCGGATGATGTTTTCGTCCTCGACGTTACAGGCGTTGGCGACGGCCGTGGCGGCGGCGTCGGCCACCGCCGTGCGGTCGGCGACTGCCGTGACCGCCGAAGCAATGCCGCGGGTGAAACTGCGTCCGCCCAGCCCGCTGGTGGCCACCCCCCAGCCGGGCTCCCGATCGTTCAGCGTCAGTGCCCAGGCGATGCCGGGATTGTCGATGGCGGTCCGCAGTCCCACGCGCACCGCTTGGCCGGCAGACAGGCGGATGGCAATATCCCCGCCGTTGTCCACCACCACCTTGTGCATGCCCATGGCGGCCAGCCGGTCGGCCACGGCATCGGCGATGGCGCCGGCCACGGCGGCCATGGGGGTCAGGTCTGCCGCTTCCACGGCCGCGGCCGCCTCCACCATGGCCGCGGCCAGGGGGTCTTCCGGCGGCGGTGCGAAATCCAGCGCCGGCCTGCGGAAGGCTCCTCGCCAGGCGGCCACGCGCACCAAGCAGTCGAAGGCCGTCTGGGCGGCCTCGCGGGCGGCGCCGAGCTGAGGCCGCCCGTTTTTCTCGGCCATTATCACCAGGTGCATGGGGCCCCAGGTGGCCGTGACCGTCGCGCCGGCCGGATCGGTGATGATCTGGCGGTCCTGCATGGCCTGTTTCCTGCCGTTACTCTATTTTCCCACGACTTCCGAAACGGATAATGTCAGCAGTCCAGATGGTGCCTGCCCGCACCGACGGCACGAAGATACCTCCGGGAGGCCTTGGCCACCGCATGTCAGCTCTCTTCCCGCGGCTCGCGCGCCCGGAAGGGCTTCATGGCCTCCACGTGGCCGCCCATGGCCTCGTAGTCCTCCCGTGTCATGGTGTACTCCAGCGGGCAGATGGTGGCCGGCGTGGGCGTCCAGTAGAAAGCGCCCGCCCGGACGCGCTGCACGTCCACCATGAAGGTGATGCCGCCGCCCGGCCAGATAAATCCCGGTGCGCCGCCCACCGTCAGGTGGGCCCTGCCGGCGTGCACGGCCCGCGTCAGTTTCACCGGGTGGCGCGTGACGCCCGCCCGGGCGCTGCCGCCGGCACCGCCAGTGTACACGGCCGAGACCAGCGAGGGTTCGCAGGCCTCGGAGATGGCCGCCAGCGCCCTCCGGGCCGCCGGTGTCAGCGCCGTCGGCTCGATTTCGCCGTCTGCGGTCACGCGAAACAGGCGGCCCTGCTGGCCGGTGGTCTCGGTGACCAGGATGGTCATGCCCGGCCGGGCGACCGTCCTGTCGATACCGGCGATGATGTCCGCCGGATCGGTGATGGAGGTGCCCCCCCAGCCTTCGCCGTGATCGCCGAAGCAGCGGCCCGGCGTGCTCTCGGCAAACACCAGGCGCACCCCCGAGGGCCGGGCGCCGGCATACTGGCCGGCCACGTGGCGGCTCATCTGGCCCGTGATGTGCGCGTCGATGATGATCACCTCGTCGGCGGCTTCCACCAGCAGCGGGGCGAACAGGCCCATGGTGGCGCTGCCGCAGCCCACGCGCATCCTGGCGGCCTCGCGGCCGTTGATGACCGGCGGGTGGCCCACCTGGATCTCCAGGCGCGTGTGTTTTTCGATCTGGAGACGCACGCGCCTGCGGTTGGCGATGTCCGTTACGACCCGGGCCGCCGCGAAGCCGTTTTGGCCCGTCAGCCGGTTGACCCCGCCGATGTGCAGCATTTTGGAGCCGTACTGCTCGGTTTCGATCATGCCGATCTCGCGTTTTGCGACGAAGATGCGGTCGCCCTCCCGGCCCATGTCGATGTCGGTGTCCACCTTGACGATCACCGAGCTGTAGCTCAGCGGCACCTCGGTGACCACCGTGACCACGTCCACGCCCCCCTGCCGGCCGCTGACAATGCGTGGCGCCGGCTTGCAGTCCGGGTAGGTGGTGCCGGCGCCGATGGCCGTCACCAGCGGGCGCCGGATGGGGTCGGCCGCGTCGGGCCCCACCGTGTCGGCCACGTCGGCGTAGGTCTGCAGCGGCGTGGTGCGCACCAGCTGCCCCGAGGCGTTGGCGTAGCGGCGGCAGGCCCCCTCGTAGCCGGGGCGGATGCGGCAGCGGATGGGGCAGGCCTCGCACACCACGGCGTCCGGAGCCGGCTCCTCGGGGAGCGTGACGGCCGCGTGTTCGCACACCCGCAGGCAGACCCCGCAGTCCGTGCAGCGGGCCTCGTCGACGACGGCCCTTTTCTTCACCAGGCGCACCGCTTCCAGGGGGCAGTCCCGCACGCAGAAACCGCAGCCCACACAGTCGTCTGCAGAGATGTTTACGCTCATGATCTCGGTACCTTATGCAGGCGGTTGCATGTTTTCAGAAAGTTCCGGCGGTCCCGCGCCAAAGGCGTTTCGGCTTCGCGGCTGTGGACATTCGGGGCGCCATCCAGCCGTCCGCCTGAATTTCAAGAACTCGTCGCAAGCTCCTCAAACAGCTTGAAATTCTCGACGCCGGACGGCTGGATGGCTTCCTCCCCGGATGCCCGATGCCGCTGCGCCGAGACACCTTTGGCGCTCCTTTGGTAATCCGTTCCTTCCACATTCTCAATAAGTTCCAGCGATTCATCGTCAATTGGGTCCTAGGAAGCTTTCTCCTGCAACACCTTCGGTTTTCGGACCGGCGGCGGCGTGTTGCGGCTCTTGGCGACCACGACATTACCGTCCACCAGCACCATGGCCACGCCCGGCACGTCGCCGGCCGCGATGGCCGAGAGGGCGTCGTCGCCTACCGACCCCATGGGCGCGTCCATGATCACCAGGTCGGCTTCGCGGCCCGGGGCGACGAGGCCTCTGTTCAGTTTGTGAACACGTGCCGTGTTGCCCGTGGCCATGCACAGGGCCTGCTCGGGCTTGACGGGCGCCAGGCTGGCGATGTGGCACACCACGCGCAGCACGCCCAGGGGCACCACGCCGGTGCCCGAGGGGGCGTCGTTGCCGATGATGACGCGCGCCAGGGCGTCGTGCTCGGCGCACAGCCGGGCGGCCTCGACGGTCATTTTGGGGTTGCCGCAGTGCACGATCTCGATGGCGTAGCTGGTCTCGGCGATCAGGCGCCGCACCTCCTCGGGCGCCACGGCCGTGGGGCCGCCGTTGATGTGCGAGACGATGTCCGGGTCGGTCTGAATGACCATCTCGGCCGTGACCGTGCTGCTGCCCGGAATGGAGGTGCCGCCGGTGTGCATCATGACCGTCATGCCGGCCTCTTTGGCCCACTTGACCATGGGGGCCGCGTCGGCCGGGTCTTTGACCGAGCCCAGGCCGATTTCCCCCACGGTGCGCACGCCCTGGTCCGCCATTTCCTGGAAGTCTTCGCGCGAGAGCCCCTTTTCCAGGATCACGGCCCCGCCCACCACCTTGGCGCCCCCGGGCCGGAAGGCGGCGAAAGACTTGGCCGCCAGGATGGCCAGGGCCTTGGTGCCGACGGGATCCTTGGGGCGCCCCGGCAGGTGCACCTCTCCGGCCGAAATGAAGGTGGTCACCCCGCCGTGGACCTCGCTTTCCATGAAGTCGCTCTGTTTCTGGCGCGGCGTGTAGTCGCCCAGGACGTTGTGGCAGTGGGAATCGAACAGCCCCGGGGTCACCGTGGTGCCGACGCAGTCGATGACCGTGTCGGCCCCGCCCATGTCGCCTTCCCGGCCCACCTGGGCGATGCGGCCGTCTTCGATGCGCACGGCGTTGGCCGTCAGGATGGGCGCGGCCATGTCGCCGCTGATGAGGGTACCGATATTTTTCAGAAGAACAGTGGACATGTTACACCTCCCTGGGCCCGAAATGGCCCGTTGCGATACTGGTTTCGAGAACGCTCTCCAGGCTGGCCGGCAACGTGTCGATGCGTTTTCCCAGGGCGTCGGCCAGGGCGTTTAAAATGGCCGGCGCCGTGGGGATCAGGGCCGGTTCGCCCACGCCCTTGGCGCCGAAGGGGCCGCTGGGTTCTTCGGATTCCACGATGATGGGCACGATCTCCGGCATGTCGGCGCAGGTGGGAATGTGGTAGTCCTTGAACGACAGGGTGCTGCCGGGCACGAATTCCTCCATCAGGGCGAATCCCAGGCCCATGGCCACGCCGCCGCAGATCTGCCCCTTGACGTTTTCCGGGTGGATGGCGCGGCCCACGTCGTGGGCCGCCACGATGCGCATCACGCGGACCTCCCCAGTGAGGGTGTCGGCTTCCACCAGGGCCAGCTGACCGGCGAAAGCATAGGTGGCGTAGGGGATTCCCTCTCCGGTCTCCGGGTCCAGGGCCGTGGTGGGCGGATCGAAAAAGCCCTCGAATTCCAGAGAGGCTCCCTGCTCATGCAGCATTTCCGCCAGCCGGGTGAAGGGGAGGCGCCCCGTCTTCCCGCCGTCGGCGATCGCCTCCCCACCGGAAAGCGCGAGGGACGCCGCCGGCACGTGCAGCCGATCGGCGGCCGCATCGATCAGGGCCGCGGCCAGCTTGCCTGCCGCCGTCTTGACGGCGTTTCCCGAGATGTAGGTCTGGCGGCTGGCCGAGGTGGCGCCGGCGTTAGGGGTGCGGCCGGTGTCGGCCACCACCAGGCGGATGTCCCCGGGGGCCAGGCCCAGCACCTCTGCGCAGATCTGGGTGAGCACGGTGGAGGAGCCTTGGCCGATGTCGGCACAGCCCGTGAAAAGCGTCACGCGACCCTCGCGGTCCATGGCCACCCGCGCCGTGGCGGGGTTCTTGGTGCCCGTGTTGCCGATGCCGTACCACATGCAGCCGATGCCCACGCCCCGGCGAACATAGGGCCGGGAGGACTCTTGCATCCATTGACTGCGGGCGCGGTCGTAATGGGGCGCCAGGGCCTGCAGGCACTCGCCGATGCCCACGCTGGCCGAAAGCTTTTGGCCGGTGGCGGTCACCGAACCGGTCCGAAAGGCGTTGATGCGCCGGATCTCCAGCGGGTCCATTCCCAGCCGCTGGGCCAGCAGGTCCATCTGCCCCTCGTGGGCGACGGCCGCTTGGGGCGTGCCGAAGCCGCGCATGGCCCCGCAGAAGGGCTGGTTGGTGTAGACGCAGCGGCTTTCGATCTCCACGTTTTCGATCTCGTAGGGACCCGTGGCGTGCACCGCCGAGCGCGAGGCCACGGCGATGCCGTAGGAGCCATAGGCGCCGGTGTTGCAGGTGATCAAAACCCGTGTGGCCAGCAGCCGCCCCTTCTCGTCGGCGCCGGTGGTGAAATGCATTTCCAGCGGGTGGCGCTTGGCCGTGGCCAGGAAGGTTTCCTCGCGGCTGTAGACCATGCGCACCGGCTGTCCCAGGTGGTAGAGGGCCAGGCCGATGAAGCCCTGCACGTTCAGGTCCAGCTTGGAGCCGAACCCGCCGCCGGTGGCGGCTTGGATGATACGCACGCGCCCGTCTTCGACCCCCAGCAGACGCGTCACCTCGGCCAGGTCGTAGTGCGGGTTCTGGGTGGAGGCGTAGATCACCAAGGTGCCGTCGTCGTCCACGAAGCCGGCCCCGGCATCGGGTTCCAGGTAGGCGTGTTCTATGAAGGGCGTGCGGTAGGTGTGCTCCACCACCACGGCGCAGCGGGAAAAGGCCTCCTTCACGTCGCCGCGGCGGATGCGGCGGGCGAACAGCAGATTGCCTTTGGGGTGGATGGCGGGCGCCCCCGGGGCCAGGGCCTCGTCAGGTGTGAACACCGCCGGCAGGTCCTCGTAGGCCACCCGGATGGCCGCCACGGCCCGCTCGGCGGCCTCCTCGGTGCGCGCGGCCACCAGGGCCACGGGGTCGGCCGGGCTGCGCACGCGCCCGTCGGCCAGCAGCGGCTGGTCGCGGTTGATGATGCCCATGCGGTTTTCGCCGGTGATGTCGGCCTCGGTGAAGACGCGCACCACGCCGTCGACCGCCAGTGCCGGGCCCACGTCGATGTCCTTGACGACGGCGTGGGGACGGCCGCTGCGCAGCGCCTTCAACACCAGCGCGTCGTCCAGAGAGAGATCGGCGCTGAAAACGGGCCGGCCCCGCAGACGTTCGATGGCACCGATTCTGGCGATGTTTTTTCCCACGGTTCGGCAGGTGTCAGGCATGGCTTTTCCTCCCGGGTTGCAGCAACGGCGACATCATGCGCAGGAAGAGGCCCTGCACGGCGGGCTGCTTGTAGGCCGCCGACGGCCGCCTGCCGGTGATGGCGATCATGGTCTCGGCGGCCAGGCGCCCGGCCTGCCACAGCAGGCCTTCGTCGGGGCGCCCGCCCAGCAGGAAGTCCTCCACTTCCCGGAAACGGTGGGGCGTAGGCGTGCAGGCGCCGACGGCAAAACGGATGAAGTCGATGGCCCCGCCGACGTCCAGCCCCGCCATGGCCGCCATGCTGATGCGCGCGATGGCCAGTTCCCGGCGACGCCCGATTTTCTGGAAATCGGCGAAACCGACACCGGCGGGGCGGGTCTTCAAGCGGAAGTGGGTGATGAGTTCGCCGGGCGCCAGGATGCACTGGTAGGGACCGCCGGCCATCTCTTCGATGCGCACGGTGCGGGTGCCGTCCGCCGCGGCCACTACGGCTTGGGCTTCGTGGACCAGCAGCGGGGCGATGGTGTCGCCGCAGGGGGCGCAGTGGGCCACGTTGCCGCCGATGGTGGCCACGTTGCGGATCTGGCGGCTGCCGAAACGCCGGGCGCACTTGCCTAGCGCCGGGGCCAGGCGGGCGACGGTCCCCGAGGCCAGGAGTTCCGAGATCGTGACGGCCGCGCCGATTTCCAGCACGCCGTCCCGTGTTCGGATCTGGCGCAGTTCCGGCAGGCGGCTGACGTCCAGCAGGCAGCGGGGGCGGATCTTGCCGCTGCGCCGGTCGACCATGAGGTCCGTGCCGCCGGCCAGGATGGTGACGTCCCCCCGCTCCCGCAGAAGGCCGAGCGCCTCATCGAGGTCCCGCGGCCGGATGTATTCGGTTGACATGCTTCGCTCCTGAACAGCTGGCATAAAAAAGGGTTTCCGGTTGAGGAATCAAATTTCCATTTTAACTGGGAGGTTTCCCCTTAGCCCTTGTCGGCGGGCTGGCGGTCGCGGGCTGCCTCGATGGCCGTCACCATGTTGCGGTAGCCCGTGCAGCGGCACAGGTTGCCCGAGATGGCCGCGACGATCTCGTCGCGCCCGGCCCGCGGGTTCTCCTGCAGCAGGGCGTAAGCGCTCATCAGGGCGCCCGGCGTACAGAATCCGCACTGCACCCCATGGTGGTCCACGAAGGCCTGCTGCAGGGGGTGCAGGCCGTCTTCTCCCCGCAGCCCCTCCACCGTGAGCACCTCGCGGCCGTCCAGCTGGGGGGCGAACATCAGGCAGGCGTTGACGGCGCGGCCGTCCACCACGATGGTGCAGGCGCCGCACTCACCCATGCCGCAGCCCTCTTTGGTGCCCTTGAGGTTGAGCCGGTCGCGCAGCAGGTGCAGCACCGAAATGTCTGCCGCCACCTCGACCGTCGTGGGTTCGCCGTTCAGCGTGAATCGGATGGTGACCGTGTGATTTTCCATGATCCTTCCTATCGCAGGCCGTCTTCGCCCTTGACGTCTTCGACCTTCAGGCCGCCCACGCGCGCCAGAGGGCGCCCGGAATCGGTGACGGCCACGATGAGCACCAGTTCGTCGGCGCGTGGCGCGTCGGGCAGGCGCACCTCCATGGCGTCGAAGTGCGAGCGCACGAAGGCCGCGTCCTTGTAGTGCAGGGGCACGTCGATGGTCACCCCGGGGTGGCCCAGCTTCTTGGCCGAGGGAATGATGGCCTTGCCGCCGCCCACGTTGTCGCGCATGGGCTTTCCCAGGGCCGGGTGCATGATGGCGGCACAGTGCTCCAGTTCGCCGTCCGCGCCGGCCATGGCGGCCTTGCCGTAGCTGTGGACCTTGTCCGGGGCGATGCCCAGGGCCGCCACGGCCCGTCGGGTGAGCATCTCTCCCAGATCGACGCTCCAGTCGATCAACTGGCCGAGATCTTCCTGGAAGGCGCCGGCAAAGGGGTTTTTGAAGACCACGGCCGCCGCCGCCTTGCGGCACGGGTTTTCCAGGTCCACCGTGCCCTCCCGGTGAGTTTCGTCCACGAAGGTGTAAAGTTTACGAATCCGGGGTGTTGCATCGCTCATAATAACCCTCCTTTTCTTTTAGCTCCACCGCTCGGTGACGGTCTTCTGGTCCAGGAAGAGGCGCATGGCGTCGATCCTGGATTTGGCCACCCCCAGGGCGGAGGCGTTTTTGGACCCCAGCGGAAAAAAGGCGTAGGGCTGGGGAACCGGCACGTTGATGCCGATGTTGCCCACGTCGGCCTCCTTGGTGAAGCGCCGGGCCACGGCGCCGTCGCGGGTGAAGATGCAGGCCGAGTGCCCGTAATCGTCCTTGTTGTTGATCCAGTCCAGGGCCTCGTCCAGGTCCCTGGGCCGCATGAGGTTGGCCACCGGCCCGAATGCTTCCACCCGGGCGATGGTCATGTCGGGGTGTACCTCGTCGAAGATGGTGGGCGCCAGGAAAAACCCCTTTTCACCACCCGGGACCTTCACCGAACGGCCGTCCAGGAGAACCCTGGCGCCTTCGGCGATGCCCTTTTCGATGAAGTCCAGCACCTTCTGCCGACCCCTTTCGGACACCATGGGACCCAGCTGCGTGGCCTCGTCCAGGCCGTAGCCCAGCTGGCGGGCCGCCGAGGCTTCGATGAAACGGTCTTTGACCTTGTCGTAAGCTTCCCCCACGAAGAGCAGGTTGTCGGTGCCCAGGCAGCGCTGGCCGGCCATGCCGTAGCAGCCGCTGAGCAGCCCGGTGACCACCGCATCCACGTCGGCGTCCGGCATGATGACCACGTGGTTCTTGCCGTTGCCGTTGATGGAAGCTTCCTTTCCCAGCCGGCCGGCCTGGGCGAACAGCTTCTGGCCCACGGGTGTGGAGCCGATGAAGCCGACCCCTTTGACCAGGGTGTGGTCCAGGATCTTCTCGTTGATGTCGCTGCCGCCGTAAAGCAGGTTGACCAGTCCGGGCGGAAAGCCTTGCACCTCGGCGGTCACCTGGAAAACGGCGTCCAGGCACACGGGGTCGTACTTGCTGGGGCTGACCACCACGGGGCAGCCGCTGGCGATGGCGTAGGGCACGAAGGAGGACCAGGCGTGCATGGGGATGTTGCTGGGCGTGATGATCAGGAAGACGCCGCGCGGCTCCCACACCAGGGCCTGGTCCAGTCCCTGGGCCAGGTCGAAGACATACTCCCCCTTGGTCAGCAAGAGCAGGGCCGAGCAGGCCGATTCGATGTTCTCGATGCAGCGCCGGATGGTTCCCCGGGCCTCGCCCAGGGTGCGGCCGTGGTCCTGGATCAGTACGCGCACCAGGCGCTCGAAGTGCTCGTCGAATCTGCCGCGCAGGTCGAAGAGGTAGCGGGCGCGGTCTCGCAGGGGAACCTCGGCCCAGGCCGCCATGCCCTTGTGTGCCGCCTGGATGGCGGCCTCGATTTCACTGTCGGAGGCCGAGGGGAATTCGGCGATCACCTCGCCGGTGGCCGGATTGACGCTCTCGTAAATGCGGCCGGATGCCGATTCCACCCACTCGCCGCCGATGTACAGTTTCAGCTTGCCGTAGTGCTTCTGAACTTCTGGTAACACAGCCATTCATTTTCTCCTTATGTGTCCGTTTGATCTGTCTCGTTATTTGGCCTGTTTCGGGGGGTTGGTGGTAAACAACCCCCCTCCTTCAACTGTGAACCGGGCCCTGTCAGTTGTCAACGGCGCTTCTTGAGGCCTCGCTGTCATTTAAATCCAGCATGTCCACCAGCACGTCCAGGGCTTCCAGCACGTGCTTTTTCATCAGGTGGCAGGCCCGCTCGCGGTCGCCGCATGCCAGGGCCGCCACGATGCGGCGGTGGTAGTCCACCGAGGCGGCCAGGTGCGGTTGGTTCTGTAGTGAGCGGTAGCTGAAGCGGCTGACCTGGTTGTGCAGGCTGTCCGAGAATTTTTCCAGGCGGCGGTTGCCGGACGCCTCCATGATGATGCGGTGAAAATGCTGGTGCAGCTGCTGGTAGCGCAGCAGGTCCACTGGCCGGGATTGAACGGTGGCTTCCATCTCCCCCACGATGCGCTCCAGGGCCCTGATGTTCTGCGGCGAAATCCTGTCCACCGCCAGCTCGGCGGACAGTTCGTAGAGGCTGGCCTTGAGGGTGTACGCCTCCCAGACATCTTTGCCGGTCATCTCCGTGACGAAGACGCCGCGGCGGGGCTTGCGCACCACCAACCCCTCCACCTCCAGCGCCTTGAAGGCCTCGCGCACCGGTGGGCGGCTGATGCCCAGACGCGTGGCGATCTCTTCTTCCTTGAGCTTCTGGCTGGGCTGGTACTCACCCTTGACGATCCAGAGCTGCAGGGTGCGTTTGGCCAGGTCGACCAGCGACTCTTTTTTCATGAGAAGTCTTCGATGCGGCCGAAAGCGACGCCGCGCCGGCGCAGTTCGGCCAGGGCCGCTGCCGTGCTGTCGGGGGCCACGCCGCGGCACAGGTCCGGCAACAGGCAGACGGCGTAGCCGTTTTCCAGGGCGTCGACGGCGGTGGCCCGCACACAGAAGTCCGTGGCCAGTCCGTAGACGATCACCGCTTTGACGGTCGCACCCCTGAGCAGGCTATTGAGCTCGGTGGCATGTCCGCCGTCGTCGGCGAACCCCGAGTACGAGTCGAAACGGGGATTGGCGCCCTTGCGGACGATGCGATCGGCAGGGCGCACGGGGATCAGGATTTCGGCCCCGGGTGCGCCCTGCACGCAGTGGGGCGGCCACAGGACCTGGCTGCGGCCGTCGACGTCGATGGTCTGGAACGGCTCGCTCCCCGGATGGTTGGTGTAGAAGCTGACGTGGTCCGCCGGGTGCCAGTCCTGGGTGAAGAACAGCGGAAATCCGCGTGCCGCCAGTGCCTGCGTGGCGGTGGTAACGGCCTCCAGGTACTGGCGGTCGGTGCCGGGAACCGCCAGGCTGCCCGAGCGCTCTTCGGTAAAATCGGCCTGCAGGTCCACCACGATGACGGCGGTGTCTGCAGGGTCAAACAGTGGCTGATGCATGTCTGTTCTCCTTTGACGGTTGCGTCCCGGCAGGGGATCATCCCTGCTTTGCGCAGCGGGTCGCTTCTTCCAGAAACCGTCTGCGGCCGGCCTCGTCCGAAGACACCGCTCCCAGGATGCGGTGCTCGACGTCCGGTACGCCGCAGAAACGGAAGGTGCCCTCGGCCTTGGTCAGGCGGGCGGCGGCGTTGAGCCCCGACGATTCCAGCAGTTCGTTGGGGTTGTCCGCCGTGTTGAGGATCAGCACTTTCCGCAGTTTCAGAAGCGGCTGGAACGTCCCATCGGCGGTGATATCGTAGGCAAAGCCTTTGGACAGCACCCGGTCGATCCAGCCCTTGAGCATGGCCGGGGCTTCGTTCCACCACACGGGGTATATCAGAGCCAGGGCGTGGGCCCGCCCCAGGCGGGCCTGTTCGGCCAGGACGTCCCCCGGCAGGGGGCCGTCCGTCGTGAACTGGTTGAAGTCGTCGCCGGCCATGACCGGGTCGAAACCCGAGGCATACAGGTCGTTGAGTTCCCAGTCGGCCCCGGCCTGCTCCAGGCCCTGCATGAAGGCACGGCCCACGGCGTGGGTAAAGGACGCGGGGTTGGGGTGGGCCAGGACGATGTACCAGTTCATGGTCTCCTCCTCTTTACTGCAGGTCCTTTCCCTTGCACTGGTCAGAGGGCACGATGGTGCCCAAGTCCTTTTCCACCACCAGCTTGCCGCCGGTGAACTTGCCGATGAGCATGTTCAGGATCATGTGGTGATCCTTGGCCCGCATGGTCTCCGGCCCGTTGCCCACCGTGATGGTCAGGTCGCCCATGTTGTCGATGATCTTTTCACGGTCGTCGCTGCCGGCTTTTTCGATGGCTTCCTTGAGCAGCATGACCAGGCCGTAGTGGCTGCAGGTTGCCCACGTGACCACTACGTCGTTGCCGAACATCTTCTTCTGGCGGGCCACGAAATCCTTGGCTTCGGGTTTGTCCAGGCTGGCCAGGAAGGGCAGGGCCGTGAAGATGCCTTCGGATTGCTGCGGCGTCAGGGCGGTCAGGTAGTTTTCATCCGAGGCCAGGGCCACGATCTTGACCTTGTCCTTGAGACCGAACTCGGTGAACTGTTTGATGAATGTGAAGCCGTCGGCCCCGGGCACGATCAGCATAAGCACCTTGGCCCCGGATTTGGCGATTTTCTGGATGGTGGGGGTGAAATCCTTGACGCCGAAGGGGGTGTATTCCACTCCCTTGATCTCGCCGCCGATTTTTTCGACGTTGCGCTTGATGGCCTCGGTCATCTTGTGCGGCCAGACGTAGTCATAGCCGAAGATATAGAAGGTCTTGCCGTACTTTTCGCCCATGTAGGGGACCATCTTGTCCATGTCGTGGTCCGGGATGGCGCTGTATAGGAACACGTAGCGGTTGCAGACGCCGCCCTCGTAGTCGATGCCGTAGAGCAGGGGGGTCTTGTACTTGACGGCCACCGGGGTCATGGCATCCCGCGCGGCGCTGCTGACCGGCCCCATGACCGCCACCACCTTGTCGCGCAGGATGAGCTTCTTGGCCTTTTCCACCGACGTCTTGGGGTCGGTCTTGTTGTCTTCGATGATCAGCTCCAGGGGCCTGCCGCCCAGCACACCGCCGGCCGCGTTGATCTCGGCCACGGCCATCTTGGCACCGCGCACCCCGAGGTTACCGTAAATCTCGAAGCCACCCGAAAGGGGCAGGACTACCCCGATTTTAACGGGTTGCTTGCCGGCCGCAGCCGGGGGTGAAAGAGCCAGAAAAACGCAGGCGATCATTGCGGCAACGCCGATCCATTTCGTTTTGCTTTCCATGGTGATCCTCCTTTTTTTGTCGTTTTGAGATGGACGAAAGTCTATGCGTGCCTTCTTTCCGAAGTTCCGCTTTCTTCGGGGGGGCGTTCACGGCCCCTTCGGCAGGCCTGCTTTTGACGGCACGGCGGCGGGCCGGGCCTCGAACAGCCGGCCGAACACCCCCCGGGGAAAGAACATGACGCAGGCCACGAAAAAGAGCCCCAGAATCAGGAACCAGTAGTAGGTCAGCATGTCCGATAAAAATGACTCCATGGCCCGCACCAGCAGGGCGCCCAGAAAGGAGGCCAGCAGCACCTCCTTTCCGCCCAGGGCCACCCATATCAGCACTTCGGTGGACATGCCGAAGCCGATCATGGTGGGGGAGACGAACTCCGTGACCACGGCGAACAGTGCGCCGGCCAGCCCGGCCACGGCCGCGCCGACGGCAAAGATGACGATTTTGTAATATGCGATGTTGTAGCCGAAAAATTCCGCCCGGTTTTCGTTGTCGCGAATAGCGGCGACAATGGTGCCGAAGGGTGACCCCACGATGCGCCGGCAGACCAGAAAAACGCCGGTACCAAAGCAGACAATCACATAGTACAGGGGCACGATGCCGGTGATTTCCCGGCCGGCCACCGAAAGGGGCGGGATGCCGGTCAGGCCGTTGTAGCCACCGATGTAGTACCATTTGATGGCCACGCGTTCGGCGATCACCGAGATGGCCAGGGTGACGATCCCCAGGTACGGTCCTGACAGGCGGCCATAAAACAGAAAATAGCCCAGCACCACCGCGAAAAGACCCACCGTGATGACGGCCAGCCCCATGCCCCCCCATCCCGATGCCAGCATGCCGCCGATCCCCGGAATCATGCCCTTGGTGGCCAGCGCCATGACGTAGGCGCCCAGTCCGAAAAACACGGCGTGGCCGAAGCACAGGATACCGGCGTAGCCCCACACCAGGGAGAGCCCCATGGCGAAGATGCCGTAGACCAGGTACTGGGTCAGTTCCACCACCAGGTAATCGTCGCCCACCAGCGGAAAGAACACGAAGCCGGCCATGATCACCAGCTGGACCGCCAGGGGGTGGGCGCGCAGGCCCCGGGTGACGGCATCACTCATGGCGGGGGCCCCCCACCAGCCCCTGGGGACGGATGCGGATCAGCACGATGGCCAGGGAGAACACTACGATCTGGGCGGTCACCGGCGAGAACAGGAAACTGACCAGGGAGTCACCGCCGCCCACCACCGCGCCACCTACCAGCACACCGGACAGGGACCCGGCGCCGCCCACCAGGATCGACAGAAAGGCGGGGATGAAAAAACCCAGACCCATCTGGGGATCGCAGCTCATCAGCGGCGCCATCACGGCCCCGGCCAATCCGGCCAGGGCAGAGCCGAAGGTGAAGGTGACCCGGTTCATGCGGCGCGTGTTGATGCCCATGGCGGCGGCCATGTCGCGGTTGGCGATGACCGCGCGGGCCCCCAGTCCGAAGTCCGTGCGCAGGAACAGATAGAAGGTCAAGGCGATGACCGCCACCGCCACCCCCATGATAAACAGGCGGTATACGGGATACGCGAGGCCCAAGATGTGGACCGACTGGGGCAGGGGAGGCTTGACCATCAGGCCGGCCGGCCCGAAAATAATGATGATCAGCTGCTTGATGGCGATGGAAATGCCCCAGGTGGCCAGGATGCTGTCCAGCAGGCGGTGGTACAGGTGGCGGATGACTACGTACTCGATGACCATGCCCGCCAGCCCCACCACCACGGGGGCCAGAATAAGGCCCGGCCAGAAGCCGAGACCCCCCTGGTTGGTGAGCACTACCGTGTAGGCGCCCAGCAGGAAGAACTCGCCGTGGGCCATGTTGATGACGCGCATGAGCCCGAAGATGATGACCAGGCCCATGGCCACCAGGATCAGCACCAGGATGTAGTTGACGCTGTGCAGTAGCTGGATGCCGATGTCCCACATACGATTGGATTCCCTATACACTCATGTGGCAGGCCATGATGGACTCGTCGGCCCGCAGATCATCCACGCCGCAAGTCTGCACGATGCGCCCGCCCTCCATAAAAGCGCAGGTGGCCGCCAGTTCCAGGATCATGTCCACGTTTTGCTCCACCACCAGGATGGTCAGCCCGGTGCGGGCGCTGATGGCTTTCAGGGTAGCGCCGATCTGGTCCACCATGGAGGGCTGAATGCCCTCGGACGGTTCGTCCAGCAGCAGCAGCCGGGGTCGACCCGCCAGGGCCCGCGCTATGGCCAGCATCTGCTGCTCCCCGCCGGAAAAGGAACCTGCCCGCTGGTGGCGCCGTTCGTTCAGTATGGGAAAGAAGTCGAAAATTTCCGGCGGGATGTCGCGCTGCCCGCGCGGATTGCGCAAAACCCCCAATCTCAGGTTTTCCATCACCGTGAAATCGTCGAAAATCTCGCGGCCCTGGGGAACGTAACCGATGCCGTGGGCGGCGATGCGGTGGGTGTCCAGTCCGTGGATGGAATGGCCGTCGAAGACGATGCGGCCCGACCGGGGCGGCAGCAGGCCCATGATGGCTTTGAGCAAGGTGGTCTTGCCCATGCCGTTTCGCCCCATGAGCGCCTTGATCTCACCGCGGCGCACGGACAGGTCGACGCCCTGCAGGATCAGGCTGCCGCCATAGGATGCGTGCAGGTTTTCGATGGACAGGATCACCGGCGCCTCCCCAGGTAGATTTCACGCACCGCCGGGTCGTCCTGGATCTGCTGGTAGCTGCCCTGGCGGAAAATGGACCCCTTGTACATCACCGTGATGTGTCCCCCGATCTCCCGGATGAAACCGATGTCGTGTTCGATGACCAGGATGGAAATCCCGGTCTGTTTGGAAATCTTGCGGATCAGCTGTGCTGTTTTGCGCGTCTCGCCGACGGTCATGCCGGCCGTGGGTTCGTCCAGCAGCATCAGCTTGGGCCGGCTGGCCAGAACCATGCCGATTTCCAGCCACTGGCGTTGGCCGTGGGAAAGGTTCCTGGCCGGTTCAGCGGCCTTGGACGCCAAGTCCATGCCCGCCAGGTGCGCCATGATCTCTTCGTGGGCAGCCGCATCTATCCGGGCGTGCAGCAGCATGGGCTGACGCTGCCCCGAGAAAAAGGGCACCCTGATGTTTTCATAAACGGTCAGCCCGTTGAACACCCCGGGAACCTGGAATTTGCGCCCGATCCCCTTGCGGCTGATACGGTGCACCGCTTGGCCGGTGATGTCCCGCCCCTGGAAGAGGATACGTCCCCCCGTCGGCTTGTAGTGGCCGGTGATCAGGTTGAAGAGAGTGGTCTTGCCGCACCCGTTGGGCCCGATGATGCAGCGCAGTTCCGCGTCCGCCAGTTTCAGTGAAACATGGTCGACAGCCGTCAGCCCGCCGAATTTCTTGGTGATGTCATGGGTCTCCAGAAGGGCCACGTGTTGCCTGCCTGTTTTACGGACGAAGCGGTCGGGTCGGTCATCCATCGCGGCCAACGCCGCGACCTGCTGTTTTGTATACAATAGACAATTTAGTGTCAAGCGAAATCATCTTTTTGCCCAGGTTTGTCGCAAGTAACGGTTGTCGGTCTTTAACCGGCGCATACTCGTGTCAGGTACGGGCAGGCAACGGCGGCGCGCAGTTGGAGAACCGGCGGGAAAAAGATGCGCAGGCCGGCGGCGCG
>CAYUAQ010000039.1:26388-31212 GCA_964442705.1 uncultured Desulfobacteraceae bacterium | reverse complement strand
AGTAAACACCCAAAGCAGGCTAAGGTCAACTAAAATTATGCCGCCGCATCCGGACACTCGGCTGTTGACAGGAGTATGGCTGCTGCGGTATCGGCAGGGATACCCCTTGTAAAAATACGGAGAGAAATGAAACGCATTTCAATACTGGGATCCACGGGATCCATCGGCACGCAGACGCTCGAAGTGGTGGACCGTTTTCCGGACCGCTTCGACGTCGTGGCCCTGGCGGCCAACCGCAATATCGATCGGTTGGAGGAGCAGATTCGCCGGTTTCGGCCCGAGCTCGTGGTTGTCTCGGATGAAGCCAGGGCCCGGGAGCTCTCGCGGCAGGTGAATGTCGACGTTCTGGCCGGGGAGGAGAACATCGTACAGGCGGCCGTGCACCCGCAGGTGGATTTCGTGGTCAATTCACTGGTGGGAAAAGCCGGCCTGATTCCCACCATCGAAGCCATCAAAGGCGGCAAGGGCATCGGCCTGGCCAACAAGGAGACCCTCGTGCTGGCCGGCGGCATCGTCATGCAGCTGGCCGCCGAGCACGGGGCCCCCGTCATTCCCATCGACTCCGAACACTGCGCCCTGTTCCAGTCCCTCAAATCCGGTTCCCGCCGCGAAATCAGCCGCCTGATCCTGACCATGGGCAAGGGGCCCATCGCCGCCATGGACCCCGGGCAGCTGGAGCGGGTCACCATGGAAGATGTGCTCAGCCGGCCATCGTGGGACATGGGCATGAAGATCAATGTGGACAGCGCCACCTGCGTCAACAAGGCTTTTGAGGTCATCGAAGCCCACTGGCTGTTCGACGTTCCCGCCGACAGGATCAGCATCGTGGTGCACCCGCAGTACGTCTGTCACTCCCTGGTGGAGTTCAGAGACGGCAGCATCATCACCGAACTGGGAACGGCGGACATGCGCCGGTACACGCAGTACGCGCTTTTTCATCCGGAAAGGGGCATTTCCCCGCCGGAGGCGTTCATCGACCTGTTTGCAAAACCGCTGGCTTTCGAGAAACCGCCCTTTGAGAAATTTCCCTGCCTGGCCATGGGGCACCAGGTCATCGAAAAGGGGGGCACCCTGCCGGCCGTCTTTCATGGGGCCGACACCGCGGCGGTGAAGGCCTTCATGGAGAAAAAAATCAAGTTCACGGACATCCCCGCCGTGATCCAGGCGGCCATGGACGCCCATGAGATCACGGCTGCTCCGGACCTGGAGAATATTCTGGCCGCCGAACGATGGGCCGAAGATTTTGCCGCAAAATGGATTCAAGGGAGTAGGCCGTGATCTCTGCACTCATCACCGCGGCAGGATCCTCCACCCGTTTCGGAAAAAACAAGATGCTTGCCCCCATCTGCGGCCGCCCCCTGCTGCTGCGCACGGTGCAGCGCTTTCTGGCCTGCGAGGAGATCGAAGAGATCGTCGTGACGGCCAGGGCGGCGGACCAGCCGGGCTACGAAACCCTGCTGGCGGATTTTCCCATCGTCAGGGTGGTTCGGGGGGGGCAAGAACGCGTCGAATCACTGCTAAACGCCATCAGGGCATCCCGCGGCGACATCCTGATCACCCACGACGGTGCCCGCCCGCTGGTGACTCCGGGCCTCATCAAAAAACTGGTGACCTGCGTCCGGAAGACCGGCGCCGCCATGACGGCCGTCAACCCCACCGCCACGGTCAAGCTGACGCGGGGCGACTCCATGCTGATCGCCGACACCCTGCCGCGCGCCAACACCTGGATCGCCCAGACCCCCCAGGGGTTCGAACGCGAAATCATCCTGCGGGCCGCCGAAAAAGCGGTCCGGCAGCGGTATTTCGTGCCCACCGATGACAGTGAAATCGTAGCCGCCATGACCGCCCATCCGGTCACCATCGTTCCCGGGGATCATGCCAACATCAAGGTGACCTACCGCCCCGATATCGCCGTCGCCAACCAGCTCTTCCAACCGTGTTGAGGACCGATGCATGACGAAGCCAGCGCTAGTTCTTGTCCGGGGGCACCGCTTCACCGTCCACCGTCGCGGCCGGATCGACAGGCTCTTTGCGCTCTGAAAGGCTGGAAGGGTCGAAGTTTTCGATGATGCGCCCTTTCTCGACAACGGCACGAATCTGTTCGTAGGCGCTGGCGTAGGCCACCATGGCCGCGGCCAGGCGCCGGTAAACGGGGTCATCCTTTCCCAGCTGCCGCCCCAGTTCGTCCAGCAGCTTTTCACCGCGCTTGAAATGGCGCGTTATTTTCGAGAGCATCTCCTTGCGTTTCTCATGGCGTCGCCGTTCCCGCAAAATCAGCGGCAGCAGCCGCTGCACCGAATACTCCACCAACGCATCGCGGGGGGCATCGAAGCGCCTGGCGATATCGTCCAGGCAATTGAGTGTCCTGCGGCTGATAACATAGGTCTTCTGCTTGCGATCACGCCGTTCGAGCCGCTGATTGCGCAACCGGCGGGCGATAGATTGCAAGGTCTGGGTATCCTCTGACAGGTGGTCAAACAGGGATTTCTGCTTTATCCCCAGCTGGGTGGCAACGATGGTAATGGCATCGATGCACCCCTCGCTCAGCTTGAAAGTGGCCCGCACCGACTGTCTGCCCCTCAGATCGGTCACCGATGCCTGGGGCAGTTCCTGAGAAAGCGTCATGTCGGACTGTTTCTTCATCACGGTGCATCACCTCTCCTCAGCATTATAATCCGCGTATTATTTATTTCTCATATCTATTTTAATAATGCAATATTTTTTTTCAATATATTCTTGACATATTCATATTCATTTTTATTTTATTTGCAAAAATGTTGAAAGGAAATACGGAAAGCCTGTAGCGGATGGTGGTTTCCAAGCCATCGGGAATTGGCAACCAGCTGCGGCAGATACCTCAAAGATCAAAGGGAGGATGGAGACATGATTTACGGTAGAATGTATGGTTTACCCAGATGGAGATTCAGGAGCCCGTTTGAGGAACTCGACAGGATGCGGCGCCAGATGGACCAGCTGTTTGAAGATCTGTCAGGGACGCGCCTGCGCGCCATCACCCGGCCCGGCGTGTTTCCGGCGGTCAACTTGACCGAGGACAAGAACAACTTCTATGTGCGGGCCGAACTGCCGGGTGTCAAATCCGAAGACCTCGACATCGAGGCCACCGCCGACGGCGTTTCCATCAGCGGTGAGCGCAGGATCCCCCCCGAAGAGGAGGGCGCCCGCTACCACCGTCGTGAACGCGAAGCGGGCCGCTTCTCGCGCATCATCAACCTGCCGTCCGAAATCAATGCGGACCAAGTGGAGGCGAATCTGTCAAACGGTATCCTGACCGTCGTCGTTCCCAAGGCGGAAAAGGCCAAACCCAGACAGATCGCGGTGAAATAAAATTCCAGAGCAAGGGAGGAAGGTTCCATGGCTGAAACCACGAAGGCTTTGAAAATAAAAGATAAACAGGAATTGGCGCCCCCGGCCGAACAGACCCGCGAGGGCCTGATCTTCACCCCCGACGTGGACATTTTCGAAACCGATCAGGAAATCGTCCTGCTGGCCGATGTCCCGGGGGTTAAACCGGACAATGTCAGCATCGATCTGCGCGACAACATTCTCACCCTGACCTGCGAAGTCGCACCTTTTGAGAACGCCGAAGAAGAGGATATCCTCATCGAGTATGAAACCGGCACCTTTTATCGCCAGTTCACCCTCTCGGAGGTCATCGATCAGTCCAGAATCGACGCCAAGCTGAAAGACGGCGTTCTGCGACTGACACTGCCCAAGGTGGCCGAGGCGACGCCACGCAAGATCACCGTCAAGGCCGAATAGCATGCCGGCAAAATGATGAAAAACACCGGGCGGGTTTACCCCGCCCCTGTAGTTTTCCCAACCCCTATTTGACGTTCTCCGGAATACCCCACCAATTCTGCTCGTGGGTCTTTTCCACATCCTTCTCGGTGGTTTTCTTGTATCCGGTCCAGCTGTAAAAAGTGTGGTCCCAGTTCTTGTACATGGTGGAATGTTTCCAGAACTCGGATCTGTCAGCGGCTGAGCCGCACCCGGCCAGAAACGCCGCCGTCATCAGAATAAACAGCCATTTTTTCATCACCGTCTTCTCCTCTCTTCATATTTATGGCTCTAAAAAAATTCCCATCGGCTGGTACCATACCAACCTTATGGCAAAAATAGTAAAGTGGCAATCTGAAAAAGTCAACCGCCCCGCCACCGCCGGCGATGGTCATGGCCTCAAAATACAGCCGCCGGTGCGGCAGCGTCGCTCATCTGCCGTAGGGATAACGACGGGGGCCGGCCTGACGTCCGAAAAAATGGTTTACAAAAACAGTCCGATACTATATGTGAAAACCGGTTGGCTGGGCCGCATCTTTCTGTCTGGATGGAATTTTAACGGGGGAAAAGGATCACCATGGCAAAAAAACCGGCAAAAAAGTCCGCATCCAAGAAAAAAGAGGACGAAAGCAAGAAAAAACCCGCCAAGAAAACCACCGCCAAAAAATCGACCAAGAAAACAACCACTTCCAAACCTAAAGCAGCGGCAAAACCCAGGAAGGCGGCTGCCTCCAAATCCAAAACCACCAAAAGCAAAAAGGCGGCAGCCCGCAAAAGCACCAGGAAAAAGGTCTCGGTTCGTGATCTGCTGCTAAAGAAATTTGAAAAACTGGGGCCTCAAAAGACCGTGTCTTTCGACCGGCCCAAACCGGCCGGCATAACCGCCCCTGCGTTGATTCCGGCCGAAGACAAGCAGGAAGCCGAGCGTCTGCGCGCCCTGCTACTTAAAAAGTTCGACTATGCCGAATTGGCAGCCGCCGCCGAGAAAGCCGAGGCCGAAAAAGCTGCCAGAGAAAAAGCCGAGGC
>CAYUAQ010000039.1:0-26288 GCA_964442705.1 uncultured Desulfobacteraceae bacterium | reverse complement strand
GAAAGGGCCGCCAAAGAAAGGGCCGCAGCTGAAAAAGCCGCCAGAGAAAAAGCCGAAGCCGAAAAAGCCGCTGAAGAGAAAGCGGCGGCCGAGGCGGAGAAGGTAACCGTGACTTATGCCACCGATGAGGAGGGAACCGATACCACCATGGACAAAACGACCAAGATTCTGGCAGCGGCAGTCATCGGCGTACTCCTGCTGATTGGGGCTGCCAGCATGTCCAACATGGGCAACTACTATCTCAAACCGACGGACAAGGCGCTGGAAATCTGGCGGGGCAAATTTGCGCCCAAGGGCCAAAAGCTATTCATGACGCTGCCCGGCGTCAAAGCGCCGGCCAACATCAAGTCGGTGTATTCCAAGAAAGACGTCTTCCCTCTCATCTTCAACCATTACATCGCCCAGGCCGACGCGCTGCTTTCCAAAAAGGAGATGCCGGACTTTGCAGCCATCAATGCATATCTCCATCAGGCGGAGCCCTTTGCCGTCACATCCGCGCTCAAGGAGTCCATCTCCGCCCGCCAGAGAACGCTCGATCTGATGGTCCTGCTGTACAAGGCCGAAGCCGCGGCATCCGCCCGCACCCAAGCCGGCCTTGAAAAAGCGCTCGGCTACCTGGCGGCGGCCGACCGCCTGGCCGGCAGCGAGGGGGAAAAGGCGTTGGTGGCGGAGAAGAAAAGCGCCATCGACAAAACGCTGGCCGCCATGCGCAAAGCCAAGGCCCGCAAGGCCGCGGCTCAGAAAAAAGCCGCCCCGCAGAAAAAGCCGGCCCCGCAGCACAAGGCCTCCTGAACACCCCACCGCCTCACCGATTCCGGCAGATCCTTTTCACCGTATCAGGATCTGCCGTTTTTTATTCCTTTCCGCACGTCACGGTCCAGGCCAGTTCAGGCAGCGTTATCTCCGTGGCCCGCCAGCAGGCCACCCAGTGTCCGCGCGGCTCACCGGAGGCTTCCCGCAGCGGGGGTTCTTCCCGCCGGCAACGGTCGGCGGCATAGGGGCATCGGGGATGGAAACGGCACCCCGGCGGCGGTTTGATGGGCGAGGGCACGTCTCCGGCCAGCACTGTCCTGCGCACGCGCCGGGCGGGGTCCGGCACGGGGATAGCCGCGATGAGGGCGTGGGTGTACGGATGCAGGGGCCGGCGGTAGAGGGTCTCGGCGGCCGCCATCTCCACGATCTTGCCGAGGTACATGACGGCGATGCGGTCCGAGATCAGCTTGACCACGGCCAAGTCGTGGGCGATGAACAGGTAGGCCAGCCCCATCTCGCGCTGCAGGTCCAGCAGCAGGTTCAGAATCTGGGACTGTATGGAAACGTCCAGTGCCGACACCGGTTCGTCGCAGATGACCAGCCGGGGATCCAGGGCGATGGCCCGGGCGATACCGATGCGCTGACGCTGACCCCCTGAAAATTCGTGGGGAAAGCGCGTCAGGCTGCCGGGCGAAAGCCCCACCCGCTCCAGCAGCTGGGCCACCCGCCGCCTGCGCTCCTGCACGGTGCCGATGCCGTGGATTTCAAAGGGTTCTTCCAGGATCTCCCCCACCGTAAAACGGGCGTCCAGGGACTCGAAGGGGTCCTGGAAGATCATCTGCATCTCCCGGCGCAGGCGCCGCAGGGCTCCTTTTGCCAGGGAAAACACCTCCTGGCCTTCAAACCGCACCCTGCCGCCGGTGGGCTTGTAGAGCCGCAGAATGGTCCGCCCCACGGTGGTCTTGCCGCACCCGGATTCCCCCACCAATCCCAGGGTGGCGCCGGGGGGAATGTCGAAGGAGACGCCGTCCACGGCGTACACGCTGCCCACCCGGCGTTTCAGGATGCCGCCGCGCACGGGAAAGTGCATGCGCAGGTCCCGCACCTCCAACAGCGCGCCGCTCATGCGTGCCCCCCTTTCCGCTCCGTTCCCGCCGGTGGCGGGTACAGGTGGCACCCGACCAGGTGGTTTTGAGCCACCGAGACCGCCTGGGGCGGCTGGTGCTCACACACCGGCAGCGCCCGGTCGCAGCGGTTGTGGAACCGGCAGCCTGGTGGCAACCGGTCGAGGCCCGGCACCATGCCGCGGATGGTTTTCAGCCGGGCCTTGGCCGGCAGATCCAGGCGCGGCATGGACGACAGCAGGCCCCGGGTATACGGATGGCACGGATTGGCAAACAGCTCCGTCACGGGGGCCCTCTCCACCACCCTGCCGGCGTACATGACCGCCACCTGGTCGCAAATTTCGGCGATGACCCCCAGGTCGTGGGTGATGAACACCATCGACATGCCGGTGCTCTGCTGCAGATCGCTGATCAACGCCAGTATCTGGGCCTGAATGGTGACGTCCAGGGCCGTGGTGGGTTCGTCGGCAATCAGGATGTCCGGCTCGGCCGCCAGGGCCATGGCGATCATGACCCGCTGGCGCATGCCGCCGGAAATCTGGTGGGGATACTCCTGAAGGCGCTGCGCCGGCTCCGGGATACCCACCCGTCGCAGCATTTCCACACAACGGCGCTGAATGTCGGCGGCGGGCAGACTTTCGAAGTGCAGGCGGTAGACCTCCTCCAGCTGGCGCCCGATGCGGTGAACCGGATTCAGCGCCGTCATGGGTTCCTGGAAGATCATGGCGATGCGCTTGCCACGAATGCGCTGCATCTCCCCGGCCGGCAACTGTACAAGGTCCCTACCGTCGAACAGCACCTCGCCGGCATCGATGCGCCCCGACGGAAGGGGCAGCAGCCGCATGACGGAAAGGGCCGTCACGCTCTTGCCGCACCCCGATTCCCCCACCAGCCCCAGGGTGCTGCCCCGCAGAAGGTCGAAGTCCACTCCGTCGACGGCCCGGATGCGCCCCTGTTCGGTGTCGAAGGACACCGCCAGCTGTCGCACGGACAGCACTGTTTCCTGTGTGGCGGCAACCATGCCCCTCAAGGTTTCCTTCGATAGGTTTTGTCGACGATGGTCACGGGCGCAAAGCTCCCGCCGGCTTTGCGGGCGGCCATGGTCTCTTCGTGTAGTCGACGGTCGAACCAGAACAGGCCGCCGGTGGCACTGTCAAAGGGTGCGAACAGGTCGTCGCTGTGCCGTGTACCGGGCGGCCTGGGCAGCCGCCACCAGCGCCAGAAGGCCTGACGCACGTATGGCACCATGAAGGTGGGCACGTAGGCGCCGATCTCGTGGATGCGCTGCTGAATCTTCTTGGAGAGCGCGATGCGCTCCTTTTCATCCAGCGAGCTGCGGTAGGCGTCGATGAGGCGGTCCATTTCCGGATCGTCGGTATTGGTGATGTTGTTGGTCTGGGGCTTGTGGGCATTGGTAGAGTGGAAGTGCTCCCAGAAGTGGGGCCGCAGCGAGGTGCTCCACCCCATCCAGGCCACATCGTGCTTCTTCTCCAGCACCTTTTTGTAAGCCGCCGAAGGATCCAGTTTCTGGAGACGCAGTTCGATGCCGGCCTTGCGGGCCTCTTCCTTTAGCACCACCAGCCGCGGCGTGTGGCCCTCGAAGCTGTAGGTGACCTCCACTGAAAACCTACGGCCGTTCTTGGCCCAGATGCCGTCGGGCCCCCGGTGCCAGCCGGCCTTTTTCATGTAGTACTCCACCTTTTTCAGGTCGAAGCGCCGCGCCCGTATGTCGGTGTTGGCGTATGGCCCGTAGCCCACGTACCCGTTCTCCAACCGGAAGTAGTCGTTGCGCAGCACCTCTTCGATGACCTTCTTGATGTTCATGGCGTGGGCGAAGGCGTAGCGCACGTTGCGGTCCTTGAAGATGTCACGGTCCATGTTGAGCCACAGCCCCAGGGACGGCTGCTGGGTGTCGTTGAAAAACCAGATGCGGTGGACATAGCCCTTCCGGAAGACGGCGGCTCTGGTCTTTTCATGCCAGTACTTGGGCATGGTGAGTCCGAAGACATCCAGGCGGGCCTTTTTAAAGTACTCCCACTGGATGTTGATGTCCCGGATCACTGTGTACTTCACACGGTTCACGTTGAAGCGCTGCTTGAAGTAGCGCAGATCCGCAGCCCACCAGTCCTTCTTGCGGTTGAAGACGATGTACTTGCCCTTGCGGAACTTGCCCATCTGGTAGGGCCCGGTGTTAGGCGCGATCTTCCAGTTGTACTTGCGCACGAAATCGTCCCCCAGCGTTCCGTAGAAATGCCGCGGCGTGGGGCTGATGCCCAGCTTGAGGTGCAAGTCCGGCTGGGCCTTGGTGCTGACCACCGCCAGGGTGTGGTCGTCGTACACGATCACCCGTTCGATCTCCTTGGTGTAGTAATCGTTGTACCAGGGGGCGATGATTTGCTTTGAGCGCATGAACTCCAGCGTGTAGGCAAAGTCACCGGCCGTCACCGCACGCCCATCCGACCAGCGGGCCTTTTCGTTGAGCCGGAAGTACATGGTCTTCTTGTCTTTGCCGAAGGCCCAGTGGGTGGCCAGCTCCGGAACGATGTTCTCGGTGTTGGGATGGATACCGATCAGCGAGAGCTGGTTTCCCAGGATGGCGCCGCGGAAGCTGCTGTTGGAATCGGGGCCCACCACCCGGAATGTGAGCGGAAAGCTGAGCAGCGCCAGGTGCAGCGTGCCGCCCTTGACCGCCTGGGGCGAAGCATACACCGGGTCGCTGTCGTTGGTCAGCCAGTTGATATCATCCGGCAACTTTTCAGCACAAAACACCGGTCCGCCTGCCGGTAGAACCAGCGCCAGCACCAGAATTACGATTTTCAGCGCCCATCCAGCAAACTGTGGCATTGCTTTTACCTTTCTGAGGTGTCCGGCCGTAACCTCCGGTTGTATGGAAAACAACAGCAGCAGGCGGATCCGGCACCCACCCACTTTGTGCCTCTGCCCCGCTGCGCCCTTTTCGTCATGCCCCCAAAACGTATCGCGATGATTGAGGCAGGAACGTGATACCAATGCGCCCATGGCAACATCACTCATAGGTCGTGTACATGCGCGGGTCGTAAGCCTCGCGCACGGCCTCGCCGATGAAGGTCACCGTCAGCAGCGTGGCCACCATGGCCCCGATAACCGACGCCACGATCCACCAGGCCTCCAGGTTGGCCCAGCCCTGCTGCAGCAGCTCCCCCCAGCTGGGGGTGGGCGGCGGCAGGCCGAACCCCAGGTAGTCCAGGGAAGTGAGCGCGACGATGCCGCCGGAAACTGCAAAGGGTGCAAAGGTGACGATGATGGCCATGGTGTTGGGGATGATGTGCCGGAAGATGATGCGCATGTCCGAGGCCCCCATGGCCCTGGCAGCCAGCACGTATTCCCGGGCCCTTTCCTTGTAGGCCGTGGTGCGGATGGTCCAGGTGATCCCGATCCAGCCGAAAAGCGCCATGATCACGATGAGCATGAAGAAACTGGGCACCACGATGGAGGAGATGATGATGATCACGTACAGGAACGGCACGTTGGACCAGATCTCGATGACCCTTTGAAAAAACAGGTCGAAGCGGCCTCCCCAGTATCCCATGGCGCTGCCGATGCTCACCCCGATGGTGAAATTCACCGCCAGCAGCGCCAGCGCAAAGAAGATGGCGATGCGGAAGCCGTACACCAGCCGGGCCACGATATCCCGGCCCATGGTGTCGGTCCCCAGGTAGTGGCGGTCGCGCAGCGAGGGCGGAAAGGGCGGATAGCGATCCAGCTTCAGATCGTTTTCATAGGGGTTCCAGGGCACGGGCGGCATCAGCACCCAGTTTCCCTCAGCCTCTTGGCGAAAGCGCTCCGCCAGCTGCCGGTAGTTGGTTTCGTAATCATAATCCAGGCCGAAGGTCCGGCCGGGGATCACCTGTCTATACGTGGGGAAATACGTCTCTCCCCGGTAATGGACCACCAGGGCGCGGCTGTTGACCAGCATCTCGGCCCCCAGGGAGAGGATCACCATCAGGCAGAATACAATCAACGAGATGTAGCCGCGCCGGATGGAACGGAAGCGTTGCAGTTTCTTGACGGTCTGGGGGTTGAGTTTCATGGGGCCCCCTACTCGAACTTGACCCGCGGGTCCACCAGGGCCACGCAGATGTCCGAGAGGATGTTTCCGATCATGAACAGCAGGGACGAGATCACCAGGATACCGAGCACTACGGGATAGTCCCGCTCCACCACGGACTCGTAGCCCAGCAGTCCCATGCCGTCGATGTTGAACACCTTCTCGATCAGAAAAGACCCCGAAAGGATGATGGAGATATTGTTGCCGAAGCTGGTGGCCACCGGTATCAGGCTGTTTCTCAAAGCGTGGCGGAAAACGGCTTTCCTGAAGGACAGTCCCTTGGCGATGGCGGTGCGCACGTAGTCGGCGGCAAGGTTGTCCATCAGGGTGTTCTTCACCAGGAAGGTCATCACCGTGAAAGAGCCCAGCACATAGGACAAGATAGGCAGCGCCATGTGCCAGGCCACGTCCAACAGCTTCTGGCCGAGGGTGAAAGTCTCGAAATCTTCGCTCACCACGCCGCCCAGCGGAAACACCTCCCACACCCCTGCAAAGAGCACCAGCAGCAGCACGCCCACCACCCAGCCGGGTACGGCATAGCCGGCAAAAACCAGCACCGAGGTGGCGTTGTCGAAGGCCGTGCGGTGCTTGACGGCCTTGGCGATCCCCAGCGGGATGCAGATCCCGTAGATGAGCACCATGGACACCAGGCCGAAGAGCAGCGAGATGGGAATGCGGTCCCGGATCATCTCCCAGACCGGGTCGTAGTAGCGGGTGGAAACCCCCAGGTCGCCCCGCAGCACCCTGGTCAGCCACTGCCAGTAGCTGACCAGCACCGGTTTGTCGAATCCGTAGTATTTTTTAAGGGTTTCGATCTGTTCTTCGGACAACGGCTGCCCGCGGTCCTCGCCGGCCGTGGAGGGTCCGCCGCCCATGCTGGTCTGCATCTGCTGGGCCTGGGCGATCATGCGCTCGATGGGCCCGCCGGGTACAAACCGCGTGATGATGAACACCAGCACGGTAATCCCGATGAAGGTGGGGACGATCAGCAGCAGACGTCGGATGAAATAGGCGGTCATGAAACTCGTTTATTGCCGGGGTTATGGAACGGCACTGGCCCGGATGAACACACAGCGTCCGGCAAATATAGAAAAGCCCCCCGAGGGTGTCAAACGAAAAAGGGTGTCAAAAGCCGTTGCCAAAACGGGGGGCCTCAAGTAAGATCACCAAGTAAAGATACCGGAACGGTCACCCGTGCCGGGGCTATCACCCGTGAGAGTAGCGATCGGATTTTGAAGAAAACAGCCGCCATTATCATCGTTGCCGCCGTCCACTTCGGATTGTGCAGCCTGGTAAACACCGCCGCGCTGGCCGGCACGGCCGCCAACGTCCTGAAAACCGGCCTGCCCGCTTCCACCGCTTTCCTGTTGGGGCTGTCCAGGGTCTTGTATTTTCCGATTCTGTCTTTACATTTGGTTTCTCGAAACTGGTTTCCCGGTGATCTGATCATGATCGTGATGGCCGCCAACAGCCTGCTCTGGGGATTGGCCGTGGTGTGGGGTACTTCGGCGGTCAGAAAACAACTGAAAAACCGGGCGGCATCGCCCGCCCCGCGTAAGGAGCAGCATTCTGATGATAAACGCAAGCGACATTGAAACCGTCGTGGGGCTCTTCGAGTCCCGCAGCGCCTCGCTCTACCACAGCTGCCAGCTGATGGATTTCGAATCATACCTGCAGATGGGTGCCATCGCCTCTGCAAAGCGGCTGTCCGAAAAGGGCCTGCCTGCCACCGGCCCTCTTCTGGAGGGCACAGACGCTTTTCGCAACGGGGAAGGCGTGGTGTTCAGCCTCTCCGACCACGGTGCCGCTTTTGCCAAGAAGCGCTACGCGGCACCCAACCCGGACGGCCCCATCATGTTCCAGCTCGATGCCGGCATACTCAATAACGCCTCGCAGATCGACATCTATCTGCGGCCGCAAAACGTCGCTGCCGGTAATGAAATCAGGCGCGTCTCCCTGGCGGCCGCAGACATCCCCTATCTGTTCCGCTACACCGACGAGGCCCCTTACCCCGAGCGGCTGTATATCCGCGAGCCCTCCCAGATCCAGGAAGCCTTCGGCACGGATGTCCCCATGGTTCCGGAAATCAGCTGCCGCACCGTGGATGGAGGCTTTTCCCTCGAGCAGGTGTCGGCCACCATGGTGGACAATTACCTCATATTCAAGCGCCAGCTGCGGGACTGGGCCTATGACGCCCAACTGCTGCACGGCGCCAGCCTGCCACTGAAGCGCCGCTACTGTCCCGCCGACATCGGTGGGCACCTGGCCGATGCCCTGGCCGCCGCCCTCCTCTCGCGTCCCGCCGAACTGGCGGACCTCGTGCGGGCCGAAAACGAAGAACTCGGGCAGTGGGCCCAGGAGATGGCCGACCGCGGCCTGCAGGGGGATTTCCGGCGTTACGCCGCCGCCTTCCGCGTCGGCACCCTGCTGCACATCGAAAAGAACCGGGATCGCCTGCTCGACGGCAGCAAAAAGAAGACGGGCGCACAACCGGCCCTTCCCCTGAAGTCCCGTCAACTGGTGGACAAGATGCTGGCCGAAAATGTCCCGCCCGAGAGCATCGCCCGCATCACGGACATTGGCCTGGCGGACATCGAGGCCTACCTGAAGCAGAAAGCGTGACGGGGATCAGGAAAGGACATACACGCTTGGGAGAAAACAGGATTCCGGCAATCGCGTCTGAAAAGCCTGAGCTAGTTTCCCGCCAACCGGCATCAGCCGGCCTTGTAGTAGTCCCGGTACCAGTCGATGAAGCGCTGGATGCCGGTTTCGATGGGCGTATCCGGTTTGAAACCCACGTCCCTGACCAGGTCTTCGATGTCGGCATAGGTTGCCGGCACATCGCCGGGCTGCAGATCCAGGAATTCTTTTTGGGCCTTTTTCCCCAGTGATTTTTCGATGGCGGCGATAAAATCGGTCAGTTCCACCGGATGGTTGTTGCCGATGTTGTAGACGCGGTAGGGGGCATAGGAAGTGCCGGGGTCCGGCGCAGCGCCGTCCCAGTCGGCATTGGGCCGGGGCAGGTGCCCCATCACCCGTACCACCCCTTCGACAATATCGTCGATATAGGTGAAATCGCGCTGCATCCGGCCGTGGTTGAACACCTGAATGGGCTTGTCTTCCAGAATGGCCCGGGTAAACAGGAAGAGGGCCATGTCCGGCCGTCCCCAGGGACCGTAAACCGTGAAGAAGCGCAGGCCCGTGCAGTGCATGCCGTACAGGTGGCTGTAAGTGTGGGCCATCAGTTCGTTGGATTTCTTGCTGGCGGCGTACAGCGAAACCGGGTGGTCCACGTTGTGGTGCACCGAGAAGGGCATGTTGGTGTTGGCGCCGTAAACGGAGCTGGAAGAGGCGAAGACCAGGTGCTTTACCCGGTGATGTCGGCAGCATTCCAGCAGATTGACAAACCCCACGAGGTTGGCCTGCACGTAAGCATGGGGATTGGTCAGGGAATATCGCACCCCGGCCTGGGCCGCCAGGTTGACCACCACGTCGAACTCGGTTTTGTCGAAAAGCGCTTCCATGGCGGCCAGGTCGGCGAGGTCGGCGCGTACGAACGCAAAGCGGTCCGCTTCCTCCAGCCGCGCCAGCCGGTCCTTTTTGAGCGTCACGTCGTAGTAATCGTTCAGGTTGTCGATGCCGGTGACCCGACAGCCGTCGGCCAGTAGCCGACTGCAGAGGTGGTAGCCGATGAATCCCGCCGCTCCCGTGACCAGCACATTTCCATAGACGAACGTCATGTGTCGTGTTCTCCTCTTCTTGCATCACCACCCAGGGGCTTCCGGTCCCCGCGGCCCAATCAGGCGAAGGGGACTATGGCACCTGCGGGGCGCAATTTCAAGCCTCCTTTTTCTGGCCTCCCCTGCCGTACCGGTTTTTGCGGTTCCGCGCCCGCTTCAGCCGCAAGCCGTTGAGGAGCATCGCTTGACTTTGGGCCCGTCAACGCCTAATTTGTATGGTACAGCCCTGTCGCGCGCGGTCTCTGCAAAACCTGTCTCGAAATGACGGCGGGGCAATCTGATGAGGGAGAAGATTCGTCATGGCAGCCATCGAGCTCAAAATGTACGCTACACTGAGAAAATACACCCCGCCCGATGCCGACCGTTACCCCGTCACCCCGGAAATCACTATCGGCCAGCTCCTGCGGGAACTTGAGATACCGGACAAATCCGTCAAACTGGTCTTCGTGAACGGACGGCGGGCGGACCTGGACACCCCCTTGCGGGGAAACGAGCGGGTGGGCCTGTTCCCCCCCGTGGGGGGAGGCTGACATGTCCGAAAAGCTGCTGGAAGCCATTCACTCTGCGGCCGTGAAGGCGGCCTTTCCGGACGGCACACCCTATGCCGCCATTTCGACGAACCGGGTACAGCGCCTGGCCGACCGCTTCGGCACCCCCGCCAGGCAGGTTGAAATCGCCAGCCTGGAAAACGATGTGGTGCCGGAACGCTACACCCGCAACATGCGCACCTTTTCCCTGCGTGACCAGGCGTGCCTGCTGCGCTCACGGGCCGCCGTGGTGGGTCTGGGGGGCTTGGGCGGCGGTGTCACCGAACTGCTAGCCAGGGCCGGCGTGGGGCAGCTGGCCCTCATCGACGGGGATCGGTTTGAAGACAGCAATCTCAACCGGCAACTGATGAGCACCATGGACCTCCTGGGAAAACCCAAGGCGGCGGCGGCGGTGGCGCGGGTGAGGTCCGTCAACCCTTCGGTGGAAACCATTGAACACGGCGTTTTTCTGGACACCGGCAATGCCTCCCGTCTGCTTGACGGGGCCGGCGTGGTGGTAGACTGCCTGGACAGCCTGGACAGCCGCCGCAATCTGCAGAATGCCTGCCGGCGGCTGAACATCCCCCTGGTATCGGCCGCCGTGGCCGGATTTTCCGGTCAATTGACAACCATCTTCCCGGGGGACGGGGGCTTCGACCTGATCTACGGCCCACACGATGAAAACCAGCCTTCCAAGGGGGTAGAGGCATCCCTGGGCACCATCCCCTACACGGTGACGCTGATGTCCTCCCTGGAGTGCAACGAGGCCGTCGGAATCCTGCTGAGGGGCCGCAGCGATCTGCGCAACCGCCTGCTGGTGGTGGATCTGACCGTCTACACTTTCGAGCTTTTCAAGCTGTGCTGAGCGAGAGCTTGTATTCCTTCTCCAGGAAAGCGATGTTGTCCCGCGCGTTTTCGTATTTCACCCGGCCGTAGTCGTAGAAATCGAACTCGATGGTTGAAATGTTGAGCTGGATCAGGCTCCACAGGAACCAGAATATGTCCGGGAAGGGTTTGAAAAGGTCGATGTAGTACAGGTTTTTGTCAAATTCCCGGTCCCGGCAATACGTCCGCACGATTTTTTCTTCCGCTTCCCTGGGCACCAGGACCTCTTGAAACATGTCTGCGATGTCGTAATAGCGAGGGGCCATGCCGGCATACTCCCAGTCGATGATATACATGGGGGACGCGTACCGGTCCTGGTATCCATCCTTTATCATGATGAAATTGTCGGCCAGCAGGTCATTGTGGCAGGCGGTGTATTCTTCTTCCGGGATGCTGATGACATCGTTGATGCGCTCCAGGCACGCGATGGTTCCGACGATGTCAAACTCCGGGTAGGACACGTTCAGCCCTTCCAGAATGGACGCCATTTTTTTTACTTCCGCCAGGGGGTGAAAGACCTTTTTGAGCCGCACCCCGCTGTCGTGGATCTTGCGGATGGCACCCACGATGCGGGGGTACAGGGAGGCATCCCGGAAATGCTCATTGGTCAGCACGATGCTGTCGTCGATAAATTCGACGATGGTCACCCCGATCTCGGGCATGTAACTGACCAATTTGGAAGACACGCCGATTTTGGCCATCTCCTCCAGGGCATGGGCCTCGAAATCGCGGTCGATGAAAAGTTCGGTCTTGTCGCCCCATATCCTGACCGACAGGTCGCCTTTTTCTGATCTAACCCGGTAGAGTTTGTTGGTGATCCCGCCGCTGAGTTCCGAGATATCCAGGCGCATGCCCCGCCAGGGAGGGTAGATTTCGTGGAAAAGCGCTTCGTTGAATTCAACATTCAAAAGGTTGCGTCGTTCACTCATGGCTCACTCCATCTGATGCCGCAACCGCACCCGGAACCAGCTCCACAGCATGCCCTTGCGCTGGCGCCGTATAGCTTCAGCCCTACCGTGAATACAAAAATAAACCACAGAGATCACGGAGATCACAGAGGCTTGAAAACGTCTTCCTCCGTGTTCTCTGTGCGCTCTGTGGTGCATAAAACCATTTCCAATGGGCGAAAGGCAATCTGGGTTGCAGGCAATATCCGCGTATGTTCTTATTTCCCGAAATACAGGTTCGGCAGCCACAGGGCGATCTGGGGAAAAATGATGACCAGTGCCAGACCGAGGATCATCACCATCACGAACGGTATGATTGACCGGTATATATCGCCCAGCGTAATCTCCGGCGGGGCCATGGCCTTCATCAGAAACAGATTGTAGCCAAAGGGCGGCGTCATGTAGGCTATCTGGCAGGTTATGGTGTACAGGACACCGTACCACACCGGGTTGAAACCGAGCTTGATCACCAGCGGCACATACAACGGCGCCACGATGATGAGCATGGCCGTATCGTCCAGGAACATGCCCATCAGGATGTAGGTGACCTGCATCATGACCAGAACGCCCCATGGGCTCAGGTGCCACTTCTTGAGAAAAAGCGATTCGATGGCATGCACGGCCCCCAGACCGTCGAAAACAGCTCCGAAACACAGGGCCGCCAGAATGACCCACATGAACATGCAGCTCACGCTCAGGGTCTGGCGCAGGGTTTCTTCCATGACATGCCGATTCAGACGTCCCTTGAGCAGGGCCGCCAGTGTGGTTGCGGCCGCCCCTGCGGCTGAGCACTCCACCAGACTGGTAATGCCCATGAGAAACAGGCCGGTCATCGAAAAAATGATAACCAGCGGGATGATTCCGGCCCTGAGCAGTCGCAGGCGTTCACTCCAGCTGATCTGCTGACGTTCCTCCAGGGAAAGGGTCGGCCCCAGCTTGGGGTTGATCTTGCAGCGGATGGCGATGTAGCCCATGAACAGCACGGCCAGCAGCAGGCCGGGGAAAACGCCGGCCATCCAGAGATGGCCCACCGGCTGCCTGGCGATCATGCCGTAGAGAACCAGCACCACGCTGGGCGGCACCATGATACCCAGGGAGCTGCCGGCCTGAATGACACCGGTCACCATGACCTTATCGTACTTGCGCTTGAGCATTTCAGGCAGCGCGATGCTGGCCCCGATGGCCATGCCGGCAACGCTTAGGCCGTTCATGGCCGATATGGCCACCATGAGGCCAATTGTGCCGATGGCCAGGCCGCCGTTGACCGGGCCCATCCAGACGTGGAACATGCGGTAGAGATCGTCCGCGATCCCCGATTCCGAAAACATGTAACCCATGTAAATAAACAGCGGCAGCGTCAGCAACGGATACCAGTTCAGCAGCACGAAGCTGGCGGCATAGGGCATCTCGGCGGCGCCTTCCCCCCAGAGCATCAGCGCAAACAAGGTGGCCACGCCACCAATGGCCGCGAAGACCCGTTGGCCGGTCAGCAGCATGACCAGCATCGAGGAAAAAATCAGAAGGGCGATCATTTCATGGCTCATCTCAAATCTCCTCCCCCTTCAGTTTGGCGACATCTCTGAGAAGCACGGCAAAGGCCTGCAGCAGCATCAACAGGATGCCAAAGGACATGATCATCTTGATGGGCCACAGCGACGGCGCCCAGGGCGTGTAGTTCTTCTGTCCATACTCCAGCGCATACTGGAGGCTGGAGAGGGAGCCGAAAAACAGAAAAACGAGATAGAAGATAAGCACGAAAGCGGTCAGGATATCCATGAAGGCCTGCTTCTTTTCCGACCATCGGCCGTAGAGGAGGTCCATTCGCACGTGCCCTTCCAGAATCATGGAATAGCCACCGCCGAGCAAGTAGTAGGCGGCCATCAGAAACTGCGCCACCTCCACCACCCAGATGTGCGGGGTGTTGAAGATGGTTCTGGAAATGGATTCAAACAGCAGCAGGCCTATCATGACGAAGACCAGATACATCGAGAAGCGACCGACCCTCAGGTTGATACGTTCGACATATCGCACGTAAGTTTTCAGCGCTCTATGCATGTCAGACCCTTTCCACGGCCAGGAACAGACGCGAGCGATTCCCCGCCCGATCTGTACGGATCCATCGCGCAGCAGCGGATTGTGGCTACGCCCGTCTCGCAGTCGCGCGCCTTTCACAACCCCTAATGCGTCGATATCTCAGCACATCTCCCGGCAACAAATCGCTCAATGGGGGGCTTCAGCATCAAAAAAAAACCTTTCCGGGCCACCCATGCTGACGTCATGGAGACGCTGCAGACGCGCCCTTTCGCGGGCACCGTACTGCAACGTCTCACTCTGGGGAAACCCAAAAAGACACGACTTTCCCACCGGTGTCTCCTAGTACCGATAAGGAGGTCCGGCGGCTTCCATGGTCTTGATGTATTCCTTGAGGATCTTCACCACCTTGGCATTGGTGGGACTCTTGGCCGCAATCTCGTCCCAGAACTTGTAGGCGGCCTGTTCCACCAGCTTCCATTCCTCCTGGGGGATGGAGGTCAGCTCCAGCTTGCCGCCCTTGGTGCGGTAATGGGCCTCTCCCCACCAGTACCAGTGCAGCCGGTAGTAGTTGGAGCTGTCGATACTCAGTTTGAACAGGGTCTTGAGGTGCTCGGGGACCTTCTCCCACGATTTGCTGTTGACGAAGTAGGATCCCATCCAGGCCCCGGAAATGGGGTTGGTTAGATAGTACTTGGTCACGTCGGCCCAGCCGACCGTGTAGTCCTCGGTGATGCCCGACCAGGCCACGCCATCCAGTTCACCGGTCTGGATGGCCATCTGGACATCTTCATAGGGAAGCGACATGGGCACCACACCAAACTGCTGCATGAAGCGGCCGCCGGTGGGGAACATGTACATTCTCAACCCCTTGAGGTCCTTGATGCTCTTAATGGGTTTGGTGGTCGCAAAGTTGCAGGGATCCCAGGCTCCTGCGGCCAGCCAGGTCACATTTTTGACCTTGCCATAGGCCTCTTCCCATATCTTGTTGAGTCCGTACCAGTTCCACAGGGTGGGAACATCCAGGCTGTAGCGGGAAGCAAAGGGAAAATAGGCGGCAAACACGGAAATGTCCACGGGAGCGGCGATGGAATCATCGTCACTCTGCACCGCGTCTATGGTCCCCTTCTGCAGCGCCCGGAACAGTTCTCCGTGGGGTACCAGCTGGTCGGAATTGTACAGCTCGACCACCATCTCTCCCTTGGCCGCCTTGTTGAAGGCATCGATGGACGGTTTGATGACATGGGCGGCCAGGGCAGGACCGGCATAGGTCTGCATCCGCCACTTTATGGTGGTCTTCTTCTGCGCAATGACGTACGGCGCGTTTACCGCCGTGGCGGCAACGGCGGCGGCCGTCCCCACTCCTGCTTTCTTGATGAATTCGCGTCGTTTCATACCCTGCCTCCTTTCGTGGTGTTTGGGCCGTCTTCCAGTAAACCCGACAAGGGAAACAAGAGGTTTCTGGAAAAACCGCAGCCCGGTCAACAAAACACAACCAAAAACGGGCTAAACTTATAGATGTTTATACAAATAAAAAGAAAAAAAAGGCCTTCCCGCACTCATTCAGACCCCCTAGATTGCCGGCTTCACATCGCGGAAGGCAACCCCCTGAACCGAATCGTGGCAGTGAAGCCCGCTGGCAAGACGAACGCTCCCTTACAAGAAAAATAAATGGCGGATTCAAGCTGAACCACATTTATCATCTGACTACATCGCCATTCACGTAGCTGTCAAGTGTTTTTGACAAAAGAAGCGGCTGAAAACAAGGGGCTCAGAAAGTGTATCCGATGGAAAAATGTATACGGCCGGGATCTTCCCCCTCTCTTCTGTCCAGCTTGTAACCGTAACTGAGGCCGATGGGACCGACGGGCGTAATGTAGTTCAGCCCGAGACCCGCGGTGAACCGAAAACCGCCCCGGCTTTCCGGATTTGAAGGATGGCCGACCATGCCGGTGTCCAGGAAAGTGATCAGTTCGAAACGGTAACCTACATCGATGCGGGCCTCCAGGGTGCCGCTCACCATGGTTCGCCCGCCCACGGCTTTGCCGCCCGGATCGCGGCGCAGCAGGTTTTCACTGAAGCCGCGTACGTCGGCGGCACCACCGAGGTAAAAGAGCTGGTCGTCGGGCGGACTGGAGGCGTTGCCATACATGTCGATATACCCCGCGCGGGCGGCCATGGCAAAGGTCAGCCGGCCCAGCGGTGTCCAGTAATAGCGCGTGTCCAGGCGGTACTTGAGAAAATCATCCCCGTCACTGTCCAGCCCGTGGGAGAAATAGACAGCGGCCATGGAAAACAGGCCCTTTTTAGGCAACAGAAAGGAGTCTCGTCCGTCGTACTGCAGAAAAACGGTGGCATCGGCTACGTGGCGGGGGTCGAGATCTTCACTCCTGATGGGGATATTGTCCACCTGGTACTGCTTGCGTCTCTGGTAGCCGCCCTTGGCGCCGAGGGTAACATCATACCACTCGCTGCGCAGCACACCGAGGCTGGCGCCAAAAGATTCGGTGCCGAAAGGTTTGTTGAACTCCTCCATGCGCTCGCCGAATATGCGGCCGTCGGCCGAAAAGCGGGTGCCGAAAATATTGGGTTTCCTGAGCGTCAGGTTGCCGCTGTAGCCGATCTGGCTGGCAAACAGGTGAGCCTGGGCGATCATGCCCGAACCCCACAGGTTGCGGTCACCGAGCGTCAGCAGGCCGAAGAGCCCCCGCCGGGTGTCGAATCCGGCTCCCAGCTCCACGAAATAAGGCTTGCGCTCCCCGACGCTGACCACCAGAACGATGTCCCTGTCTTGTTCCCTGAGCCCCACAGGCTGCATGCGTACATCGCGGAATATCTCCAGATCGCGCAGGTCGCTCTGGCTGGCGAGCATTTTTCGGAGGGAAAAGGGATCGCCCGGTTTGAGCTCCAGGGTCTCTAATACCACCCCCGGACGGGTCTTGAAGTTGCCCTGGATATACACCAGGGCCAGGCGGGTTCGCACACCTGGATGGACGCGGTAGACCACACGAACGGCACCATCCTCTTCCCCGGGTGCGACGTCATGCGTTACGCGGGCGTAAACATATCCCTCTTGCGCAATCGCCGACCGGATCAGGGTTTTGTCATCGTCCATCAGTTCGGGCCGGAAGGGCTCACCGGCCCGGACCCGCAGCTTGCCCCGAAACGCCGGCGGGAGGTTGACCGGCAGGCCGGTGATCTCAACGGCGGCGACATGCACCAGGACCCCTTCATGGATCCGGATAGTCACATCGACGGTATTGTCCGCGGCGTGGCGCTGCACATCTGCCTGCACCTCAACCTTGGAAAACCCCCGGGAGCGGTACAGCGCCTGGATGGCCTGGACGTCTTCCGCCAGCACGGCGGGACTGAAGCCCGTTTCCTGTGTTCCACTGTCCGGCACGGTCAGCATCTGTTTTTGCAAGGTTTCGTCTTCGATGGCGCTATTTCCGCTGAACGCCAGCGCCGCCACCCGCTCCAGGGGGCCCTCGTCGATCAGGAGTCTTATGCGGCGAATCGCCTCTCCACTGCCGGCCTCGTCCCTTGTAATGGGCGTCACCCGAACCCGGGGATAGCCTGCCCGCCGGTACTTTTCCCGAATCCGCCGGATGCTGCGCCGCAGGCCGAATCCGTGACGGTACCCTTTTTTAAAGATCACCAGCTCTTTTTTCAGCTGGCGGTCTGAAAATCGGTGGTTGCCCTCGAGGCTGACCTCGAAGCGGGGACCTTCCTGGATATCCAGCGCCACCGTCACATGGCCGCTGTCAGGATCTCGATCCACGCGGGGGTTGATACGGACAGCGGCGAATCCGCTGGAACGGTATCGGCCCACCAGGTCCCGAATGTCTCTCTTCAGGTCCTTGGACAGAAACCGCCCGGTAATGCCCGGCCAGAAGGCGTTGCGCCAGGTTTTCATCTTCGCCCGGATGGCGCTGTCCGAAAAATGGCGATTACCGGAGATGTTCACCGCTTTGAGCCGGTAATATCCCCTTTTTTCTATTTTTACGAGCAGCGCCACGCTGCCGTCGGCAGGTTCCGGATGAACGCTAACGTCCACTTCGGGTTCGACGAGACCCTGCTCGGCCAGCAGCTCTGCCAATTGCTTCTTTCCGCGCGCCAGGCGTTCATCGGCAAACGCACTGCCGGCCCGCATTCCCAGGGCATTTAAAATTTCGTCTTCAAACAGCGGAAATTCCCCCTCGACATCGACACGCCGGATCAACTGAAAAGGGACCAGGTCGAAAGTCAGAGCCACCGGTCCGCCGACACCGGGGCCGGAATCCACTTCGATGCGTTCAAATACCCCGCAATCCTTGAGTCGATCCAAAGCGGCTTTCAAGGTCGTCTCCGAGAACGGATCACCGGCTTGCATGCGGATCAGCATGCGGGCCAGTTCCTCGAAACGGGCCGGGTCCGCGCCGCTGCCGGGACCATGGATGCGGATGCTGACGTCAGACAGGGTCTGGCCCGGATTTTCCGTCGCTGCCGGGTTGTCGGCGCCGCGGACAGGAGTCCACATGCCGGCCAGCAGGAGCAGCAGGAAAACCGGCAGCACCGGCGGGAGACACCCCGGGCGGCCGGATTGAGAACCTGTCTGCACCGATCCCGGGCGCATCAACGAAACTCCAACCTATACTTTAGCATTCCTCCATAAGTTCCTGCACTTTCTTGGTATCCAATCACTATTAAATCTTCAAGGAGCTTGTACTCCGCCACCGTGCGCTGGATATTTTCGTCGCCACCGGTGGTGAACTGGTATTTCACCGAGAGCCGGCGGTTGAGGTTCTTGCCCACCGTGATACGGACCGGAGCCGTCGTATCCCCGCTGTTTTCATCCACCGGTTGAGTTTCGGCCTGCAGGATGTCCAGGCCGGCTGTTTTTTTGACCTTGCTGCCCAGGCCGGAAGACAGCAGCCCTGCCGCGATGCCCTCCCCGGTCAATCCCCCGCCATTGGCCTGTCGGGTGGTGCGGCCCAGCAGAATGAGGGACAGGATGTCGGCATCGGACAGGGGAGGATCCGAACTCAGCTTCAGATCGAGTTCCTCCATGGTTCCCTGCAAGGTAAGAAACACCCGGTAGCTGCCCACCTGCCCCTCACTGGTTATGTCCAGGTGGGGCTCGATGCGGTAGGGGTTGACAAAATCGATGACGCCCTTGGTAACCTCGAAAGGCCGCCCCTGGAAGGTAATGGTCCCCTCGTCCACCGAGGCCCGTCCGCTGACAGAAGGACGGTCCCCGGATCCCCGGAGCTTCAAGTCCGCCGAGACTTCCATGTAGGCCAGATCGTTGTCCACCACGAAGGGCTGCCGGGTGGCAAAGGCCACGTCGAAACGCATGTTTTTTAAAAAGGGCCGGTCGATCTTCCCCGGGGGCTGCTGCGGCGCCTTGAAGGCGCGCCTTCTTTTGCCCAGCGAAGTCAGCTCCTCTCCCGCCATTTTGATGAGACTGAGATTCACATCTCTTTCGTAGTATCCCTCCACGAGCTCCACCCTGCCCTGCAGCAAACTCTTTTGGAGGGTTCCACTGAGACGCAAGTCCGCATTCAGCAGGGCCTGCACGTCTTCCAGGGGTTCCAGGGCCAGCTGGTGCGCCTTTAGCTTGAGAGAGGCCGCCCCGAGGGCCAGTCCCCGGATATCGGCGCCACCGCTCAGCGTCAGCCGGCCGTCGTCCAGCAGCCCGTCAATCTTTTGGATGTCGATGCGCCGGGGACTGAGCCTGATGCGACCCTTGAGGTCGTGCAGGCGCTGGTCCAGGCCCGGAACGATGAAACCGATGTCCTCCAGGTCGACGCTTCCATTCACGGCCGGGGCCTCCAGGGTCCCGCTCACATCGGCCTGCAGCTTCAGCCGCCCGCGGGGATTGCCCAGTTCGCCGCCAAAGGCCTGTAGCGCCTTGATTGGTACATCTCCCTGCAGGCGGACGGCCAGGGGGGCCTGCAAGGCGGCCCGGCCGCGGATGTCCAGTTTTCCCCCTTCCAGCAGATCCAGCCTGACGCTTCGAAATTCGACTTCCCCCTTTTTCAGGGCCAACGCCAGGTTCCGGCCGCCGATGATCTTTATGCCGTCGTGCAGCAACTGGGCATCGGCCAGCTCCAGGCTGGCCTCCAAGTCGTCCAGTGCCGTGAGCCGTCCGCGGCCCGAAAGCCGGCCGGTCAGGCCGCCGCTCCATCCCTGCAGGTCGGCCAGGCGCAGGTAGGGCCCCAAATCGGTTTGATCGAAAACCGCCGCCACGGTAAATTCACTGCTTTCCAGATCAACATCGGCCTGGACATCGAAGCCCAGCTGCCCCTCCAGTCGGGCCCGGGTATCCTGCAGGCCCAGCCTCAGCACGGCGTCTTCCAGCGGCTTCGCATTGAACTGCAGTGAAGAGACCCGCACATCGGCCTGCAGACGGGGGTTCTTCAAGGAGCCCTGACCGGCAACTTTCAGGCCCAGACGGCCCTGGAGCGCCCGGCGCCGCCGCACCCAGTCGATGGCAGCCAGTGACAGCCCCGAGCCGGTCAGCTGCAAGGTGTAAGCGCCGTCTCTGGAAATGCGCCCCTGCCCCGTTATCTGCTGTCCAGGCAAGGGGTACAGCGTGAAATCATTCACTTCCAGAACATCGTCCGCCAAGCGGGCCAGCAGCTTCAGGCCGGCAATGTTCTGCACGGCGGTTTCGATACCGGCCGCGTCCAGGCGCAGGCTTCCAGCCGGATGGCGGAAGGTTCCGGCCATATCCGCCTCCAGGCTGACCAGACCGCGCACCTGGTCGACGAAATCCTCGATGTGCACCTCAACGGCCTTGACACGCACCTGAAAAGCCGGGTCGGCGGCCAGGGCCAGCCGGTCTTTGCGCAGCAGCCGAACCCGGCCGTCGACACCGATCCGGGAAGCACGGTTGGTGAGCTGGAGACGGTCCAGAAATACCTCCGGCCCCTTCAGGCGAAGGTCGGCCACCAAGTCGCCGATGCGCACACCGGCGCTTTCCAGACCGTGGCCCTGCAGCGCTGCCGCGGCACTGAGGTGCGGCAGGCGCCCGGATGCCGACAGTCGCCCGCTGAAGTTCCCGGCCAGGGGGAAGTCCGGCAGGAAATCCCGGGGCCCGACATGCTCCAGGACGGCGCTGAATTGCATATCCGAGCGCATCTTTGCACCCGAGAGCAGGTCGGCAAGCGGCAGGCGCCCGCTGGCATCGATGCGCGACGGCCCGTTGCTGATGCGCAAGGTGGCTACCTGCAGCACGCCATCCGCTCCCACACGTCCCTGGACTTCCAGGTCGCCGAGTCTGACGCCGGCGGCCGCGAGCCCCTTGCCCTTGAGGAAAACCTCCATCTGCGGTTTTTCCAGGCTGCCGGCCGCAGTGACGCGGCCATCCAGGCGGCCGACGATGCCCCCGACGCCCAGCAGCGCAAGATCCTGCTCCAGATCGGCGGCCGCTACCTCGATGTCGGCTTCACCGGTCCTGGCGCTGAGGTCATAACGGCCCTGCCCGTCCAGGCGCGTACCGCCGGTGCGCAGGGACAGCCCGCAGACCGCCAGAACGCCCTTTTTAATGTCGGCGTGAAGCGACACCTGCATGTCCAGCGGTGCCGCCAGACGTTTTTCTTTTACCTGTTTCAAGGCGGCCCGCAACTCCAGACGACTTTCCATGTCCGGCAGCCGCAGCCCCGTGCCCCGGCCCCGAAGGGTGGCCGTCAGCCGGCCGGAAAGATCCGGCAGCTGCGGCAGCAAGCCTGAGAGATCGAAGTCCTTCGTTCGGATATCCCAGCTGTAGCCGATACGATCGAAGTCCGCCGCCAGTGCCGGCCCGTGCGCTTGAAAAGCGTCCTCCCCATCGGCACTGGCCTGCAGGCGCACCTCGCCTGCCGATCCGTCGCGCAGGTCCGCTTCCAGAGCCAGCTTCAGGTCGGCCAGAGTCAGGTGCAGAGCGGCGCTGTGAACGGTGCGGCCCCACAGCTTTCCGCCGTCGTAGCGCACCTTCAGGCCGGCGCGGGGATTGTTCAAGGTGCCGGAAAAATCCAGGGAAGCCGTCACGGGGCCGGTGGACCGCAAATCGACGCCCAGCAGCCGGCCGATGTCCGCCAGCCGGCTCACCAGCTGCGCGGAAAGGTCGAACCGCGGGGTGGCGTAAATATCGCCCACGCTGCCGGAGATGGCCAGGCGGGCCGCCCCGTTCCGGAAATCAAACCGGGATACCGCCAGCTTGGCCCCCTCCAGCGAGGCCCGCAACCGCAGGTCGGACAGCTCCCTGTCCAGGCCCTGCCCCCGGTAACGGAGGTGATCCACCGACAGCGTGGCGCTGGCCGTAAAGGTTGAAAAATCGGCTTCTCCCGCCAGGCCCAGCCCGCGGGTTTCGATGGTCAAATCGTGGTCCGGCATGCGCAGCCTCACCTGCCCGCGAGTCAGCCGCACCGCGCGCAGGATGACCGCCACGCTGCCGCCATCCGGGGTTGCAGGAGCCGGCTGGGGGCTCTCAAAGGCCCGGGCGATATTGACCGTGCCGTCGGAGCCGATCTGCAGGCCGGCCCAGGCGTCTTCCAGGATGACAGGCTCCAGCTGCACCACCCCGTGCAACAACCGGGACCAGGAAATACCCGTTTCCAACCGGGCCACACGGGCGATGGGGGTACCGGCTTTATCGTTCAGGAGCACCCCGCGGGCAGACACTTTTCCCCTGAAGAGGGATACCTGCAGACTCTGAAAGGAAAGATCGCCGTTGATGGCCGTATTGATCTCCCGGACCAACCACTGCTGCACCGCACGGCTGTTAAGCGCCACCGGGGCGGCGGCGGCCAGCATCGCCAGCACGATCAACAGTCCGCTCAGGAGCCCCAGTGTCCATGTGAAAATGCGTTTCATCATCTCTGGTCTCCAATACCAGATACCCGCTGGCCAGTCAAAAGAACAACCGCGAACGAGCCGTGGTCCTCCGGGGGCAAAGGGGGTCGAAAGTAACCACGATTTTGCTTGACTATTTTCGAGAGCTCGTCTATTTTTCGCCTGTTGATGTAGCTGTATTGTAGCTTTATTACGGCGGATTCCTGGCCGTTGCCCGCACGCCGCTGGCCGCAGCCGCCGTCCTTTTCCAAAATCGGATAACATCATTGACTCAGGAGGAAACCGATGGAATTTGCCCTTTCCAAGGAACTCGAGATGCTGCGCAAAGCCGTGCGTGAATTTGCGACCAAGAAGATCGCCCCCAACGCCGACCAGTGGGATCAGGATCATTACTTCCCTTACAAGGAAGCCATCCGGCCCATGGGGGAACTGGGATTTTTCGGCACGGTGATTCCGGAGGAATACGACGGCGAGGAAATGGGATGGCTGGCGGCCATGATCGTTACCGAGGAAATCGCCAGGGCCTCGAGCTCCCTTAGGGTACAGATCAACATGCAGACCCTGGGCTGTGCTTACACCATCTTCCGCTACGGCAGTGAGGAGCTGAAAAAGAAATACATCCCCAAGCTGGTATCGGCCGAATACATCGGCGGTTTCGGCATCACCGAACCCGATGCCGGCTCCGACGTCATGGCCATGGCCTCCACGGCGGAAGACGGGGGGGACCACTGGCTGCTAAATGGTTCCAAGACCTGGATTTCCAACGCCGACATCGCCGATGTGATCATCTATTACGCCTACACCGACCGCTCAAAGGGCAGCAAGGGCCTGTCGGCCTTCGTGCTGGAACCTAAGAACTTCAACGGCGTCAAGACCTCGCGGCTGGACAAGATGGGCTCGCACTCGGCGCCCACCGGGGAAATCTTCCTGTCCGACACGAAGATACCCAAGGGAAACATCCTGGGGCAGCCCGGTGACGGCACCAGAATCGTCTTCAGCTCCCTGAACCATACCCGCCTGTCGGCGGCCGCCGGCGCCGTGGGCGTGGCCCAGGCCTGCCTGGACACGGTCCTGAAGTACTGCAACGAACGCAAGCAGTTCGGCAAGCCCATCGGTCATTTCCAGATGAACCAGGACATGATCGCCCAGATGTCCACCGAGATCGAGGCCGCCCGCCTGCTGGTCTACAAGGCGGCCTGGGCCAAGGACCAGGGACGGCTTAACAACGGCCTGGACGTGGCCCAGGCCAAGTATTTGGCCGGCGAAGTGGTCGACAAGTGCGCCAACTACGCCATGCGCATCCTGGGGGCCTATGGCTACTCCACCGAGTACCCGGTGGCCCGCTTTTTCCGCGACACCCCCACCTATTACATGGTGGAGGGCTCGGCCAACATCTGCAAGTGGATCATTGCCCAGGACCAGCTGGGCATGCGCAAGGCCAACCGGGACTGATGCGCAACGAGGCACCGGCGAAGCTTTTCAGCGTGCTTTGCCTGAACCTGTTTATTTTCATTTTATTTTAAAGCGAGGTGCCGGTGGACCAGGAGATCATCGAAAAAACCAGAAAGACGGCGGAACTGTATTTCAGAGATGTCGCGGGCGAACGCCCCTACGACCTGTGGAAGGCCTTTGACAAAGGGCTGGCCAGAGATCTATCCCTTTTCATCACCGGGAGGATGTATGCCCGGGAAAAGATTCCCCACAAGACCCGTCAACTGGTCACGGTTGCGGCCCTGACGGTGCTGTCGCGCCTGGAGGAGCTCAGGCTGCACATGGCGGCGGCCATCAACGTGGGGTGCACCCCCCGGGAAATCGCCGAAGTCATCTTCCAGACCATGATTTACGGCGGTGTGCCGGCAGCCAACAGCGCCCTTAAAGTTCTGCGTGAGGTGCTGGAAGAGCGCGGCTTGTGGCCCCCTGACGAGTCCTGAACGCCGAAGCCGATGATCCCGGCCACCAGGCCGTTTACCCATTGTACTGCGCTGTCACCGGCTTAACGGGGCTTTTGGAGAATGATGATATGAATTGACGACAGGGCCCGGAAAAGGTAATCATTCCTGATATAACCCTCCACCGCCACACTACACTGCGGGAGAAAATGCCATGAGACCCTATTTTGAAAAGATGCCCGGCTTCGGTCGGGAGCTCAGCCCCGGACAGATCAAGAGCACCGAAGAAAACGTCAAGCAGATCCGGGAAGTGGAAGCCGAAATCAAGCAGGAAGTCGAAAAAGTGAAAAAGGCGGGCTTTCCCGAGGAAAAAATCAACGCCCGCGGCATGATGACCATCTGGCAGCGCCTCAACTACCTGGTGGATCCCGGCACGTGGTGTCCCCTGCACACCCTATTCAACCCCACGGACAACGAGATCGGGCACACCAACGTCTTCGACGGTCTGGGGAAGATATCGGGAAAATGGGCGGTGATCATCGGTTTCGACAACAAGTACATGGCCGGCGCCTGGATCCCGGGCCAGGCCGAGAACGTCTTTCGGGCCACCGATCTCTCCAAACGCCTGAACATCCCCCTGGTGTGGCTGGTCAACTGCAGCGGCGTCAAACTCACCGAGCAGGAAAAGTTCTACGCCGGCCGACGCGGATCAGGGACCACTTTTTTCCGGCACGCCGAACTCGAACAGATGGGCATCCCCATCCTGGCGGGCATCTACGGCACCAACCCGGCCGGCGGCGGCTACCAGGGCATCAGCCCCACCATCCTCTTCGCCCACAAGAACTGCAACATCGCCGTGGGCGGGGGGGGTATCCTTTCCGGCATGTCTCCCAAGGGCTACTTCGACGAAGAAGGTGCCGAAGCCCTCATCGCGGCCGCCAAGCAGTTCAAGGTCAAACCACCCGGATCGGTGGACATCCACTACAAGGAAACCGGCTTTTTCCGCTATGTCTATGAAGAGGAAACCGGCGTGCTGGACGGGCTCAAGGACTACATGCGCGACATGCCGGCCTACAACCCCAAATTCTTTCGGGTGGCCGACCCCAAGGATCCCAAGTTCGATTCCCAGGACCTCTACCGACTGGTGCCCTTCAACCAGAAGCAGATGTATAACTTCGACGAGGTGCTGGCACGCCTGGTGGACGGCAGCGAACACATGGAGTTCAAGCCCGATTACGGCCCCGAGGTCTACACCGGACTGGTCAAGATCAACGGCTTCCTGGTGGGCGTCATCGGCAACCGCCAGGGCTTCCTGGGAGAAGACTACCCCGAGTATGCCGACTATCCCGGCATCGGCGGCAAGCTGTACCGGCAGGGGCTGATCAAGATGAACGAATTCGTGACCCTGTGCGGCCGGGACCGGGTGCCCATCGTCTGGTTCCAGGACACCAGCGGCATCGACGTGGGCGACATCGCCGAAAAGGCCGA
>CAYUAQ010000038.1:0-31668 GCA_964442705.1 uncultured Desulfobacteraceae bacterium | reverse complement strand
AGTTACGGGGCTGCCCAGGAAAGCATCATGCGTATTGAAAGCTCAAACATCGCAAATGAATTGATTAAAAGTATAGAAACGCCGTAAGCTCAATGAACGGACCCAAATTGCCCTCGCGGGACAGCCGGATCGTCAGTCAAGGAATCAGCCAGAAATAGACGACGAGCGGGATAACCAGGAAAAACGTAGATAAAGGCATTTCTCCGGGGGGCGATGCTGTAATAAAATATTGTCTTGCGGCTATGCCAGTGATATGGAGATTAAAAATATTTTTAATCAGAGGATTGAGCCTTTTTTACTGCAAATCTGTATACTTAGGTTTTTTTAAAAGAGGGCCCGTTGAAATGAAAAAAGCGGCACTATTGTTACTCACGTTATCATTTCTTCTCACCGGTTGCACGAACCTGGTCTCCCAAAAACATCCCCAATCCGGGGCAACAAGCGAAAAGGTTTATTTAAAATCCTGGAATGACGGAGCGGCGAAAAAAAGGATCCTGTCATTCGTGGAAGCCGTTTCAGATCCCCGCTCGCCTCAATTCATTCCCAAGGGCAAACGCAGGGCCGTGTTTGACATGGACGGCACCCTTCTTTGTGAAAAGCCCAACTATATCGAGGTGTTGGTTTCACTACAACGGCTGCGGGAAAAAGTCAGGGCCAATCCGGACTTGATGCGTCTGCCGCTGTATGCCGCCGTTGAAAAAGACGATCAGGCCTATCTTTATGAACACGTCAAAGAGGTTATCACCGAAGCGTTTGCCGGTGAGACGCTGGCGTTTTACGTCAGCTATTGCCGCAGATTCTTATCCGAAAAGCGCCACCCGCGGTTCAACCTTCCCTTTGGGGACTTATTTTACGTTCCCATGCTAGAGCTCATCGACTTCTTGCAGGACGCGGGATTTTCCGTGTTTGTGGTCTCAACATCACAGCAGGAATTCATCCGCAGCCTGTCTGTGGACAAACTGAAAGTGCCGCCGCAGAATGTCGTGGGGACCATGGTGGGGTTCAAGCTGGGCAACCTGGAGGAAAATGCACCGGCTGTTTTCCTTCGAACCAGAACCTATTTCAATCCATACACCGCCGATGACGGCAAAGTGGTTCGTTTGCGTGAACGGTACGTGTTGCCAGCCATTTTCGCCTTTGGCAATTCAATGGGTGACTATGCCATGCTCGATGCCGTATCTGACAGCGGACTGCCCAATCTCGTTTGTATATTAGACCACGACGATCCAAACAGGGAGTATGAATATCCCAAGAAGAAGTTGTTGGCTGAAGCCGGCAAGCGCCGGTGGCTTACTGTCAGCATGAAAAAAGATTTCAAGACCATATTCGGCAGATAGACAGGACCTCCCCGGCAATCATGAAGTATGCGGAAAACCGTGAAAGAACCGCTGTCACCGGATGATCTCTGGAACTGTGCACAACCCGGCGCAGGCACATTCGACCCCGCTCAGGTTGCGTGGCTGCCGCAAGCGGTCCGCCGCTATCTCGGACACGCCATGGCCCCCGGCACACGGCTTGCCTCCGCCGTCCGGCTGCGCATGCACGGGCACATCAAGCTCAAAGGCTGGCACCCCTTCACAGCCGAACAGGTCATCTGCTGGAACCGCGGCATGATCTGGCGGGCCACGGTTCGCATGTGGGGGATGCCCATCTGCGGGAGCGACCGGCTCATCGACGGCCAGGGGGCCATGGGGTGGAAGCTTTTCGGAATCCTGCCCATCGTCAACGCCGCCGGACAAGACACGAGCCGCTCGGCGGCTGGTCGCATGAACCTGGAGTCGGTCTGGCTGCCGTCCGTGCTGTGCGCAGAGGGCGTGGCGTGGCGTGCGTCCGGCCACACGCACCTTCACGCCGATTTTACAGCCCACGGCGAGAAAGCCGAAATCGACTACACGGTCGGCGCCGAGGGCGGACTCGAAAGGCTCAGCATGCCGCGCTGGGGCAACCCCGAAGGAGGGGGGTTCCAGTACGTCCGCTGCGGTGGTTTCGTGGAGGAAGAAGGCACCTTCGCCGGCTACACCATACCGAAACGCATGCGGGTGGGATGGTATTTCGGAAGCGACCGTTTTGAGCGGGAAGGCGAATTTTTCCGCGTCAGCATAGATGATGCCATATACCGGTGAATGACGGCTGCTCCGGGAAACCGGCGATAGCAAGAGAGAGGAACCCTTAAATCAGAAAAAAGTAGGCCGTGGCCAGGGTGGCCACAAAAAAGGGAACGGAATAGGCGTGAAACAGCAGATGCTTGCGCCGCCTTTCGATAAAGCGCAAGGCGATCAGGTTGGCAAACGAGCCGATCACCAGACCGTTGCCGCCGATGTTGACGCCGTAAGCGATGATTTTGAATGCCGAGGAATAGTTGGCCAGCAAAATGGCCGAGGGAACATTGCTGATGGCCTGGGACATAAGGGCGCCGGAGAAGTAGAGTACATCCGGACGGGCAAAATCCACCAAGCCGATCAGGCGCTGCACAGGCGCCAGCCGGCAGACCAGGTGCAGGTCGATAAAAAGCAGTACAAAAAGCAGGATGAGCCCCCAGTCGGTTTTCAGAATGACCCTTATCCTGGCAAGCAGGAGGGAGAGGAAAACGACCCCCAGAAGATACTTTTCATAGCCCAGTTCGACCGAGACGATAAAGGCAGCCAGCAAAAGTGCGCACAGCCAGAACAGCCCCCGGTCCACAAGCGGGCGCTGACGGTTGGCCGCACGGATGGCCGACGATGGGAAGCAGAAGAGTACAGCGGCCAGAAGCCATGCCGACATGACGGCCACCAGGGGGGCCATTTCTTTTACAAAAACAGGAAAGGAAATGCCCCACTGGTGCCAGAGGAAGATGTTCTGAGGGTTACCGATGGGCGTCAGGGAAGATCCGACGTTGACGGCCATGGCCTCGAAGATGATGATGCGGCTGTAGTCGCTGCCTGAAATCCGCTGCAGGCTCAAGGTCAGCGGTACGACGATGAACAGGGCGATGTCGTTGGTCAGAAATACCGCCAGGGCCGCCGAGATAAAGACCAGGAACAGTGCCAGCAACCGCTGGTTGCCGATACGCCGGGAAATGCGGTAGGCGGTCAGGTAAAAGAGGCCGCTTTCCTTGATGCCGGTGGTGATCAGCAGCAGTCCCGTCAGGGTGCCGATGGTGTCCCAGTCCACCATGGCCGGCAACCGCTCGAGGGGCTGGTGCAGGAAAACGGCCAACCCCAGCGACAGTCCCAGCAGCACCATGGGCAACGTGTTTTTCTTCAGAGCGGAAACGCCCGTTGAATAGACATTATTGTCCATAAAACATCATTTCCTGGTTGGCGGCATAATCCGGCAAGATGTGAATACCGTCATAGTACACTTTCAGCCGTGCCACCATGCTGTCGCCCAGGGCAACGGGAAACGCCCAACTTTTCTCGGGTTCCACGAATTCGGCTGCCGGCAGGATTTTCAGGTCCCGAATCACAGCGGACAGGTGATTTTTAATCGTCTGAATCTGAACACTGCTCCGATAGATGTGGGGATTGACACCCAAGGGCAGCAGGCTGCCGTTGCGCGGATCGAAATGCAGCACCGCCACTGCGACACCCTCATACAGCAAGCCGGCTTTGATCTCCATCTCTCCGCCGGGAGCGCGCGTGACCCACACTTTTCCGGGGGTAAGCTGCTCCCCAAGCTTTCTGACCGCCGCCTCGGCTTTGGTCAAATCGGCCAGCAGCGTGGCGACAGGGACGGTCTGCATGACAGATATCCCTGGCGGAGGTGGTCCTCCCGCAGCCGGCATCCCGGCCCCGGGTGCGGGCGGTGTCGGCGGCCCAGCCTGGACGGCAGATGGTGGCGGGACTGCGGCCGCAGGCGACGGCACTGCCAGTGCGGGATTCGGCGGCATCAGGAGCGGCGGGCCGGCAACCTGCTGGGCGGCGGCCTTGAACACAAAACCAGCCAGTGCAAAAAAGATCATAATTGCCAATACGATGATACGCTTTTTCATGGCGCCCTCCTTGATTGATACGGGTTCACTTCCGGTTTTTTCGGCGGCCCTTTTTCCATCTGCGCGATTTTATCTTCCAGAATGGTCAGCCGCTGATTGACGGCGTTGAGCGCTTCGGTCAGGTAGTCTGTTTTCGGGGAATCGGGGGAGCCGTGTTTTTTCCACAGCAAAAAGCCGATCCAAACCAGGAGCGCCACCAGCAGCCAGCCCAGGCCGAAACCGACCAGTCCCGGAAATATCGGCGGCAGCGGCCCCGGCGCACAGCCGCAAACAGGCAGTCCAACGGCCGGTAAGGCAAACCATTTCATTATTGTACACCCCTGTGTCCGCATGCATGCCTCCCCCGTTGCGATATTGCTTTCTGAACTGATATTAGGCACACAAGGTTAAGAAGTCTCAAAGGAGGGATTAAGAAAAGATTAAGATTCAGTACAAGGGGATGACTGCGGAACGGTATGGGGGTTCTCGATGGGGCTAATCCAGGGGAAGCGTAAAAAAGACGGTAGTCCCTTTGCCGCGGGCGCTCTCTATGCGCATGGCACCGCCGTGGGCCGCCACCATCGACTTTGCCAGGGCGAGCCCCAGTCCGGCGCCCTTTTCGCCTGATACCGCGGCCTCTTTGCCCCGGAAAAAGGGCTCGAAGGCGTGGGACAGGGTGTGCGCATCCATGCCCTCGCCCTGGTCAGACACCCGGATTTCAACCAGCCCCGGGACCAGCTTCCAGCCGATGATGACCGACGCTTCCGGCGGCGAGTACCGCAGGGCGTTGGACAGCAGGTTGAGCAGGACCTGTTTTAACAGGTCGGGATCGGCGAACACCGTCACATGGGGCCCCTCCTGAACGATCAGGGGACGTCCCCGTGTCAGCACTTCGGCCTGGGACTTGAACTCGTCCAAAAACGCCGACAAGAGGATGGGCTTTTTACGGACATTGGAGGCGCTTTCCAGTCGGGACAGTCCCAGCAGTTGATCGCAGAGCCTAATGAGACGATTCGCCTCCCCGTACATGCCCCGGCAGAGGCGGGCCACGGCCACGGGGTCGTCCTGGGCACCGCGCAGCAGCACTTCCAGGGAACCCCGCAACCCGGTCAGGGGGGTGAGCAGTTCGTGGGCGGCGTTGGCCACAAACCGCTGCTGGGAGGCAAAGGTGGCTTCCAGCCGGTCGACCATCCGGTTGAAGGCCTCTGCCAGCTGGCCGATTTCGTCCCTGCGATAGGGAAGGTGCGCCCGCGGCGAAAAATTCCCCCTGCTGATCTGATGGCAGGCTGCCAGCAGGCCGCGCAAATCTTTGAGGCTGACGCCGATGAGCCAGTAGCCGGCGACGATGCCCAGGATTAGGATGGCGGCGCCCATGGAAATCAGCGTGGCGCCGTGGCGGAAGAGGATCTGATTGATGTCCGTCAGCAGGGCGCTGATCTGAGCCACCCCTAAAATCTCCGGGCTCCCCGGCCGGGGTCGCAGGGGGATGAGCAGCACCAGCACCTGTTGGCCTCCCACTTGGCGACGGTAGGTGACTTCGTTGTTTCCCGCCAGCGCCTTGCGCACGTATGGGTCCTCGGGGGGCGCGGGGACCGGCTCCTCGGGCAGACGCCTGCCGCTGGCGATGAGCCTGCCGTTGCGGTCTAGGATCACCGCCACCGCATCACGGGAGGTCAGGTCGTGGGCCAGGGAGAGGACGTCCCGGGAGGCGAGGTCCGGGCGGGGGGAAAACGGGCCCGCCAGGTGCTGCGCCTCGAGCCAGTGCTCGATGACCGGCTTGGCCCTGGCGCGCAGGTGGCTGCCCTTGCTGTTGATGAACAGCTGCCAGATATTCCAGTAGGAATAACAGCCCACCAGAACGACGGAAACCACCAGCAGCACGGCGTAGAGCACCGCCAGCCGCCCGCGCAGTGAAAGCCTTGGCCAGACTTTCACTCAGCGCCCCCCGGATAGAAGGCGTAGCCCACGGCGTACACGGTACGGATCAGACGCGGCGGCCGGTCCCCCAGCTTGTTGCGCAGGTGGCTGATGTGAACATCGATGATATTGGTGCCGCCGTCATAATCGTAGCCCAGCACCCGGTTTAAAAGCGTCTCCCGGGTAAAGACACGCCGGGGATGGCGCATGAAAAGCGCCAGCAGGCCGAATTCCGTGGGGGTCAGGTCGACGCTTCTCCCGTCACGGCTGACTTCGCGGGTCTGCGCGTCGAGCACTATACCGCCGGCACGCAGCTTTTGGTCTTCCCGGGCCTGTCCGCTGCGGCGCAGCAGCGCCCGGATGCGGGCCAGCAGCTCGTCGAAGCTGAAGGGCTTGGTCAGGTAATCGTCGGCGCCGCTGTCCAGCCCCTTGACCCGCTCCGAGACTTCCTTTCTGACCGTGAGCATCAGGACAGGGACACTGGATCCGGTGCCGCGAATGCGGCGGCAGACTTCGAAACCGTCGATGTCCGGCAACATGACATCCAGGATAACCAGGCTGACCGCATCGCGCTGGAGCGCCTCGAGGCCGCCTTTGCCGCTGGCACTGGCGGACACCTCGTAGCCTTCATAATTCAGGCCGGTGCGCAGGAATTCGGTGATGACCGGATCGTCTTCGATGACCAGGATTTTCATTGTCTTCTTTTTAACACCTGCGGCACGTTTTTTAAAGGCGCAACCCAGGGCCGGCAAGGTGCGGAAAGCATCGCCGCAGATTCTGGCAGATGGGACGCTTTTTCCCAAAAAAATACATGACAACAGAAAATCATAGATTATGTTAATGGACAAGGGTCATTCGGAACCCTTCCGGCAAGCCTCTGCACGGATACCACCATAACAACACTGCGAGGAGGGATTCTTCATGAAAAAAAAATTTAGTGCCCATCTGTTTTATGTGTGCGTCTTCATCTTCGTAACCGGCTTCATGCTGCCCGGCCAGGCCCTGTCCAAACAAAAATTCCCCCAAGGCAAATGGTGGATCAACGCCAACAACTTCAAGGGCGAGCTGGTTCTGTCACCCCACGGCGGTTCGGTATTCAACACCCCTATCACCAACGTTTCCTTCAACGACAAGACCGGCGAGCTGCACTTCCTGCGTCCGGGTTCCGGCCAGAGGTACAGCGGCACAGTCACCGGAAACCAGATAAACGGCACGTTCACCCAGAACGGCAAAACCTTCGGCTGGCGGGCCTGGCGGGAAAACCCCGTCGTGAATGCGCCCAAGGGCTTTCCCCAGGGCAAATGGTGGGTCAACGCCAACAACCAGAAGGGGGAACTCTATCTGACACCCGGCGGCGGCAAGATTTTCAACAATCCCATCACCGGCACCGTATACGATAAAAACACGCGGGAAATACGCTTTACGCGGCCGAGCTCCAACCAGCATTACCGAGGCACGGTCGGCGGAAACGAGATCAACGGTACCTTCACGCAAAACGGCAAAATATTCGCCTGGAAAGCCTGGCGGGAAAAATAGAACGCCCGGCTGAAGAAAAGCCCCGCGGTGTCTGGTCGCCCGGGGATCCTGTTTTGTGGGCAGGGCCGCGCGGTTCTGCAGGCAGGGCTAGCCGATGGTTCCCAGCCAGTACATGCCGTACAGAATCAACGCAAAGTAGCCGACCAGAAACGCATAGACCGGCAGCCAGCGGACTTCCTTGTGGATATGCCCGGCGGTGTGCAGCACGTAGTTGTCGATCTTGTCGGAGTACGGTAGCGGTTTTACCAGGCTCATCCCGTAGGCCAGGGAGGCGGCCACCACAAAGCCGGTCACGTTCCACCACATCCAGTGGACGCCCGGTTGCGTCATCCACAGCCAGATGTTGAACGCCACCCCGCTGGCGCCCCCCAGAAGAATGCCGACCGAATCCACCTTTCTGAAGAGGACTCCCATGATGAAGGTCGCCAGAATGGGGCCGTAGAAAGCGGAACCGATTTTGTTGATGGCCTCGATGACGGTATCGGATATACGGCCCACCAGGAAGGCGAAACCGGTAATGGCGATCCCCCACCCCACCGTGGTCAGCTTGCTGATGAGCAGCAGGCGCCGGGAGTCTTTGACGCGGTTGCCGAAAAAATCACGCACCGTGGCGGCAGAGAGGGAATTGAGGGCCGAGTCCAGGCTGGACATGGCGGCCGCCAGCAGCGCGGCAAACAGCAGGCCGCGTACTCCGGCGGGCAGGTAGTAGAGCACATACTGGGGGACCAGGTAGTCGGGTTTATCAAAGGGCACCCGCGTGGCGAAATCCGGGGACATGTCGTAGACCGTCCAGATGGCCATGCCCAGTGCCACGTACAGCACCGTCAGCGGGAAGCGCGCCAGGCCGTTTAACACCAGTGACCATTTGGTTTCGGCCATGGAGCTGGCCGAGAGCTCCCGCTGCACCTGGCTCTGGTCTGTGCCGTAGTAGGACGTGTACAGGAAAAAACCGCCCACCAGAAAGGCCCAGAAGGGTACGGCGCTGCCGTCCCCCACGCCGAGGGCGGGATCGATGGCCATGCGGCGGCTCAGGGGAAAATTGTGCCACACATCGGCCAGGCCGCCCACCATGTCGACGGCGTAGTATATGGACAGGAGAATGCCGCCTAGCAGGACCCCCATCTGGATGACATCCGAGTACACCACGGCCGAGATACCGCCAATGGTGTCGTAGATGATGGTGACAATGCCGATGACCAGAATGGTGATGTACAGCGGCACATTCAGGCACACCGACAACACGATGCCGCTGGCGTAAACCCCCACACCGGTTCCCAGCCCGCGGCTGATGAAGAAGACCAGGCTGACGAAATACCGCACGGCCGGGCTGTAACGGTCTTCCAGGTACTCGTACACGCTGACCAGCTCCAGGTGTCGGAAAAAGGGGATTAGAAACACCATGACCACGATCATGGCCAGGGGCACCGCCAACTCGTACTGCAGCCAGGTCAGGCCGCCGCCGGGTTTCAGGGCCACGAACGCCGGGATGGAGATGAAGCTGATGGCCGACGTCTGGGTCGCCATGGTGGACAGACCGATGGCCCACCAGGGAAGTTTACGTCCCCCGACAAAGTAGTCTTCCTGGTTCTTCTGGTTTCTGCCGAGGTAGATGCTCAGGGCGATCATGCCCGCCAGGTAGACGCCGATAACGATCCAGTCCGGTAGGGTCATGGGTGCTCACCCGGGGTTCTCTCTGGCGATTGGGATTCACGCCTCTCCTGCAGCATTTTCGATTGAATGGAGGCTACAGGGTAGAGAAACAGCGATTAATTGTCAACCGCCCAACGACTCCGGTCATCGAACCATGGCGGTGAAAGCGCTTAATGGTTTGATTCCGGTCGATGCTTGTTTTATGATATAAACCCGTCCGATGTGGGTGGGCAGTAATTATACCGAAACGCCAGCGGAACACGCCGACATCGGAATCCGGCAGGACACAGCGCCCATGAACCGACGGATTGCAGACAGACGCTACAACGATTACCTGGCGGCCGGCGACCGGCTGCACCGGCCCACCACCATAGCGCCGCCGGGGCTGCTGAAACCCCACGGCCACGAACTGGAGGCCGAACTGGCCCAGCACACCGGGAGCCTGGTCAAAGAACTGCGGCCGCACACGGGAGAGCCCTTTTTCTGCCGGCCCGGGTTTATTCTCTACCACGGGGACTGCCTTTCCGGGCTTGAAAAAATCGGCCGGGAGACGTCGCCGGTTGCCTTGACGGTCACGTCGCCGCCGTACAACATCGGCAAGGACTATGAAGAAAAAACGCCCTGCCACCGCTTCGTGGACTGGTGCACCCGATGGCTGGACAGGGTCTACCGGGTGACAAAGGAAAACGGTGCGCTGTGGCTGAACCTGGGATACTTCGAAGTGCCCGGCAGGGGGCTGTGCGTTCCCATCGCCTACCTGCTGTGGGACCGGTCGGCATTCTATCTGCTGCAGGAAGTCGTCTGGCATTACAGCGCCGGCGTTTCCACCCGCAAGCGCCTGAGCCCCCGCAACGAAAAATGGTTGTTTTACGTCAAGAACCCGAAGGCCTACACCTTCAATCTCGACGATATCCGAGACCCCAACGTCAAGTACCCCAACCAGAAAAAAAACGGCCGCTACCGATGCCACCCCCTGGGCAAGAATCCCTCGGATGTCTGGCACTATCCCAAGGTGACCACGGGAAAAAAGCGCTCGTCCAGGGAACGTACGGACCACCCGGCGCAGTTTCCCCTGGGTGTTGTCGAAAGGATCGTGCGCGCCAGCAGCAACCCCGGCGACATCGTGCTGGATCCTTTTGCCGGCTCCTGTTCCACGGGGATCGCCGCCTGCGGCCTGGGCCGTATCTTTGTGGGCCTCGAGATCCGCCGCGACTACTGCGAGATGTCCGTACGCAGATTCAAAGCCTTCGAGGAGGAACGCCGCCAATTGGCCGGCCGGCAGCCGGAAGCAGCGGCCCACTCGGGTTGACTGCCGAAAGTTCGTTGCCATATTAAATAGGATCAGCCCCAGACCGGGCTGCCGCCGCTTCCGCCGGCCGGGCCAAAATGTTTCATCGGCGTGTAAACGGTCGCCGGTGTGATGTGTTACATGAAAAACCAACATTCAAAAAAAATGGGCCGCATCCTGGGGATGTGGGTGGCCTTTGTCAGCCGCCATGCCTGGCTGGTGCTCCTCGTCGCCCTGCTGCTCGGTGTGGGGACCCTGCGTTTTACCGTCGGGCACCTGGGCATGATCACCAGTACGGCCGACATGCTCTCCCCGGATCTTCGTTATCTAAAGGTCCACCGCGCCTTCACCAAGGCGTTTCCGCAGCTCACCGACACCATCGTGGTGGTCATCGACGGCAACACCCCCGATCTGGCCATCGATGCCCGTGACCGGCTGGCCCGGGCGCTGGCGGCCAAAAAAAACATTTTCAAGAGCGTCTACGTGCCGGGAGGGGATCTTTTCTTCAAGAAAAACGGCCTGCTCTACCTTTCTGTGGATGACCTGGAAAAACTGGCCGACCGCATCGCGACTGTGCAGCCCCTGCTGGCCGAACTGGTGCGACAGCCCGATACCAGGGGGTTTTTCTCCCTGCTGGGCGACGCTCTGGATGCCGGCAAGCACGACCGGGAAATCGACCTGACACCGGTTTTCAAACCGGCCGCAGAGGCCCTCCAGGCCGTGCTGTCCGACCGCTTTTACCGCCTGTCCTGGATGCAGCTGATGAACGGCAGCGCATCGGATGTGAAAAAGCAGAAACGGGCTTTCATCCTCCTACGGCCCCGTCTGGATTACAACCGGCTGCTGCCGGGCAAACTCGCCATGCAGACTGTGCGCCACACCGCCGCCGGTCTCGGCTTGGATGCCGGCCACGGCCTGCGGGTCAGGCTGACCGGCGACATCGCCATGGAGTTCGAGGAGTTGCAGAGTGTCACCCGCGGCGCCAAAATTGCGGGGCTGCTGTCCCTGGTCATGGTCAGTGTCGTGCTTTTCGCCGGCCTGAGGTCCTTTAAACTGGTGTCGGCCGCGCTGATCACCCTGATCTTCGGCCTGATCTGGACGGCCGGCTTTGCCGCCTTGGCGGTGGGCCACCTCAACATGATATCGGTGGCGTTCGCCGTTCTCTTCATCGGCCTGGCGGTGGACTTCGCCATTCATTTCTGCCTGCGCAGCCGGGAGCTGCTCCTGGCCGGCGAACCCCTGTCCACGGCGCTGCCCGAGACGGCCCGGGACGTGGGATCCTCGCTGGTGCTGTGCGCCGTGACCACGGCCATCGGCTTTTATGCCTTCATCCCCACGGATTTTTCCGGTGTGGCCGAACTGGGCCTCATCTCGGGGACGGGGATGTTCATCGGCCTGCTGGCCAACCTGACCGTGCTGCCGGCCCTGCTGACGGTGATGCGTTTTGGCGCCTCGCGGCCGCCGGCGACCGCCGGCGGTCCCAAAAAACCCCGGCGGGAGGGACTGCTGGGGCTGATCATGGGCCACGCCCGGGTCGTGCGTATCGCCGCCCTCCTGGCCGGGCTGGCATCCATCGCCCTGCTGCCGGGGGTGGGCTACGACCGCAACCCGCTCAACCTGCGGGATCCCTCCAGCGAATCCGTGGCCACCTTCCGGGAGATGCTGGCCCAGGATGATCACTCGCCGTGGAGTCTCAAGGTGCTGACCGCCGGCAGGGCCGCGGCCGAGCAGGCGGTGGCGCGTCTCGAGCCGGTAAAGGAGATAAAAGCGGCCGTCACCATCGATGATTTCGTTCCTGCAGACCAGCCGGACAAGCTGGACATCATCGAAGACCTCCAGTACATCGTGGGCCCCTCCCTGACCCCCGGCCAACCCGCGGGGCCCAAACCCACTTTTGCCCAAAGATTGTCGGCCGTGAAAGCATTCAGCCATCGTCTGGATGCCTGGATCAAAACCAACGGGGCGGGACTGGACCCCGCATCCCCCGCGCGACGCCTTGCCCGTGAACTGGAGCTTTTTCTGGCCCGGATGGGTGCGGCGGATACGCACGGCAAAAAGCAGCTTCTAGACAAGCTTTCCGCCAGCCTGCTGGGATCGCTGCCCGGTCGTCTGAAATCCCTGCAGCTTTCACTGGAGGCGGCGCCTTTCGGCGTACAGGACCTGCCGGCTGACCTGGTGCGCCGCTGGGTGACGCCGGACGGCCGCTACCGCGTGGAGATCCTGCCCCGGCAGGATCTCAACGACAACCGTGCCATGCTGCATTTCATCAACGCCGTCACGAGAATCGAACCCGATGCCACCGGCTACCCCGTGGTTACCCACGAGAGCAGCATGGTGGTGGCCCGGGCTTTCAAAAAGGCATTCGCCCTGAGCCTGGCGGCCATCGTATTGCTGCTGCTGGTGCTCATGCCGAGGCGGTTGGACGCCCTGCTGGTGCTGCTGCCCCTGGTGTTGTCGGCCCTGTTCACCGGGGCCTGTATGGCACTTTTCAGGCTACCGCTGAACTTCGCCAACATCATCGCCCTGCCCCTCATCCTGGGTATCGGCGTGGACAACGGCATCCACATGGTCCACCGCTATCACACCGTCGGCCGCGATGCCCGGGCGCTGCTGCACTCCAGTACCGTGAGGGGCATCGTTTTCGCCACGCTGACCACCATCTGCAGCTTCGGCAACCTGGCCCTCTCGCCCCACCTGGGCATGGCCAGCATGGGCAAGCTGCTGACTGTCGGCATCGGCGCCAGCCTGCTGTGCACCCTGGTGATACTGCCGGCTTTTTTTCCGAAAACAGCGGCGGAAGTCCCGGAAACAATGGTGCAGGAGATGGAGGCCGCCTAGAAAATCACCATGGGGAAAAAGCGCCTCCTTCAGATTGCCCTGGTGTTGATCCTGGCGGGCAGTGCCCCGGCCACAGCCGCCGACGTATCACCCTCCCAGGTGGTTGAAAAACTGCACACCGCCCTGCTGGCCTCCATGAAGTCCGGCGACCGGCTTTCGTGCGCGCAGCGCTTCGATACCCTGCTGCCGTTGGTGCGCGCCAGTTTCGATTTCCCGCTCATCGCCCGCCTGGCCGTGGGCCGCTACTGGCGCAAGCTCGAAGATGCGCAGCAGCAGGGGCTGATCACAGCCCTGACCCGCATGAGCGCCGCCACCTATGCCCGCAATTTCGACAGCTTCTCGGGCCAACGTTTCGAAATCCTGGAGGTCAAACAGCCCAAAAAAACCAAGGCCGTGGTCAAAACCATGCTGGTCACCACCAAGGAAAAGGTCGACCTGGACTACATCTGCCGCAAAACCGAAAACGGCTGGAAGATCGTCAGCGTGGCCGCCCGCGGCGTGAACGATCTCTCCATGAAACGGGCGGAGTACACCAGTTTTCTGAAAACCCACGACATCGCCACGCTGATCGAAAAGATCCACGCCAAAACGGACAAATGCACCCGGGGGGAAACCTCCTGAAAAAGCATCGGATGTCCTCATGACTTCAGCCCTAAAGGCCGTCTTTTTCGACTACGGCGGCACCCTGGATGCCGACGGCATCGCCTGGAAGGCCCGCTTTTACCCCCTCTACCGCCAGGCGGGGATCGATGCGGCACCGGAAGCCTTTGACAGGGCCTTTTACCGCGCCGACGACAGCCTGGCAGCCGAAGCCGACCCGCACCTGTCCCTGTCCGAGGTGCTCCATGAACAGGTACGCCGGGTGCTCACCGCCCTGAACTGCTGCCATGAAACGCTTGTGGAGACCATTGCGGGCTCCTTTTTCCAGCAGTCGATGGACCAGATCCGGCGCAATCTGCCGTTGCTGGAAAAACTGCGCGAAACATTCCGACTGGGAATCATCTCCAACAACTACGGCAACCTGGCGGCCATCTGCCGCCAGGCCGGCCTAGCGCCCCTCATGCAGGTGCTGGTGGACTCGGCGCTGGTGGGCGCGGTCAAGCCCGATCCCCTGATCTTCCGCCGGGCCCTGGCCCAGATGAACGTGCAGCCCGGCGAGGCCGTCATGGTGGGCGACTCCCTGGCACGGGACATCCGCGGCGCCCGGGCCATGGGCATGCGGGCGGTGTGGTTGTCGTCCCGGGACGCGCTGCCGCCGGACCTGGCCGCCGATCCGCACACGGCCGTCATCGGAACCCTGGGCGAACTTCCCGGGAGACTCTCGGCATGGACTTGACCACCATCCGCGGCGGGCTCATCGCGGCCGGCACCGGAAGCCGCTTCCGGCAGGCGGGCATCGACACGGTCAAGCCCCTGATCACGGTGGGTGGTCGGCCCCTGCTGGGGTGGAGCATGCTGCAGTTCCAAGCCGCCGGCATCCGCGACATCACCGCCATATTCAACACCGAAAGCGGCCCGCCGTGCCGCCGCTACCTGGCGCGTTCCTTTCCGCAGATGAACTTTTCCATCACCTGCCGGGACACGGCCTCCTCATTTGAAAGTTTTCTCACGGTGTTGTCTTCGGGCCGCAGCGGCCGCTTGCTGATCACCACGGTGGACGCCGTCTACCTGCCGGGAAAAATTGCCGGCCTGCTGGAGTTCGCGGGCGGGCTGGCGGACGATGCCATGGTGCTGGGCGTGACGGACTACATCGACGACGAAAAACCCCTTTACGCCGCCTTGGACAGAGACCGACGCATCACGGCACTGGGCGCCCCCTCCTGCCCGCTGGTCACCTCCGGCGTTTACCTGCTGCCCTGTTCCGTCGCACGGTTGGGACAAAACCGGCGGTTTGCCGCCCTGCGCACCTTTCTGGGGTTTCTCATCGAGCAGGGACTGCCGGCCTATGGCTTCGACATGGGCACCTCCATCGACGTCGACCGCCCACGGGACCTGGCCAGCGCCGAGGCGTTCATCGCCGCCCACTATTAAGAATCGATCGACGGTTCCCGGTTGACGGCTCTCGGTCAATGTTCTAAAATTATGCACTTTCTTTTCAAGGGACTGCTTTCGGCCCAAAAAACAGGCCGGCTGGAAAACAGCCGGGGGGACGGACATGAAAAACACAACAGCCATCGGCATCTTCCGGGAACAGGATCACTCCCCGGAGCGTGAAAGTGACGACGAAGCCATTTTAACGGCCGTGGCGCGGGAACTGGCCCGGCGCCACGGCTTCGACGTGCGCACCATCCGGCCTGGGGAAGTGCGCCGGTGGGCGCAGATACCGGATGTGATTTTTTACATGTGCGAAGAAACACCGGTACTGAGCCGGCTGGAAACCCTGCAAGAGCGGGGTGCGCTGCTGATCAACAGCCTCGAGGGCGTGCGCGCCACCTTCCGCGAAGCCATGCTGACGCGGCTGGCCGGTTTTCCCTTTTTTCCTGAAACACGGCTGGTCACCGCCGGCGACACCTTGAACGGACTGCGACGGGTGTGGGTCAAACGCGGCGATTACCATGCCATCGAAAAACGCGACGTGCAGTTCGCGGCCACCCCTGGGGATCTGAGACGCGTAATGGCCGATTTCCAGCAGCGGGGTATCGCGCGGGTGCTTGTCCAGCAGCACGTTGCCGGCGATCTGATCAAATTTTACGGTGTCCGCACCCCTGCCGACGGCACCAGCCGCTGGTTTCACTGGTTTTACCACCAGCACCAGAAACTGAAGGGGTATGCCTTTGATGAAAATCGGCTGCAGGTCCTGTGTGAACAGGCCGCCGACCGGCTGGCGCTGGAGATTTTCGGCGGCGACGTCATCGTCACCGAGCAGGGCGGCATATTCGTCATCGACGTCAACGCCTGGCCGAGCTTCGCGCTCTTCCGGCAAACGGCCGCCGACCATATCGCCGACCACATCGCCTGGCGCGTTCAGATGGAGAGAGGATCGGCCCATGCCCGCTGAAAAAAACAACCACCGGCCCGGCCCCCGCTCACGGGAACTGTTCGAGCGCGAGAGCCGCTTCATGGCGCCCGGCCTGCAGTCCATCGCCCTGTTTTCCCAGATCGTGATCCAAAAAGCCCGGGGCGTGCGTCTCACCGACGTGGACGGCAACCAGTACATCGATTTTACCGCCGGCATCGGCGTCGGCAGTGTGGGCCACTGCCACCCGCAGTACGTCAAGGCCCTGACCCGGCAGATCGAAAAGGCCTGCTTCGGCAGCTTCTGCACGGAAAACCGCCTGGCTTTTCTGGAAACCCTGGCGTCCATAACGCCCGAAGGCATCGACAGTATCCAGATGTACTCCAGCGGCGCGGAAGCCGTGGAGGCGGCCCTGCGGCTGGCCAAATCGGTAACCGGCAACTGGGAATTCGCCGGGTTCTGGGACGGTTTTCACGGCAAAACCGGGGGCGTCCTGGGCCTGTTGGGCGACACCGGCTTCAAGGCGCAGCTGGGTCCCCTGATGCCCGGCCTGTACCTGGCCGGCCCCTATGCCTACTGCTATCGCTGCCGCTGGCACCTGACCCACCCCCAGTGCGGCCTGGCCTGCGTGGAGTGGTTCCGCGAGGCCCTCAAACATCAGACCACCCACCGCCTGGCCGGTATTCTGGTGGAACCGGTGCAGGGCACGGCCGGCAACGTGCCGCCGCCCGATGGGTTCATGACGGCGGTACAGGAGGTGGCCCGGGAGTTCGGGGCCCTGCTGATCGCCGATGAAATGATCACCGGTTTCGGGCGTACCGGCAGCATGTGGGGCGTGGACCACGACGGTGTGGTGCCGGATGTCATGACCCTGGGCAAGGGCATCGGCGGCGGCTTTCCCATGAGCGCCGTGGCCGCCTCCCGCCAGGCCGCCGCCGCCAAACCCTTCGGAAACCCCTCCGGCAGTTCGTCCAGCTACGGTGGGAACCCTCTGGCCGCCGCCGCCGGCCGGGCCGCCCTGGAGATCATTATGAACGAAAACCTGGCGGCCAACGCCCGTCGGGTGGGCGCCCGGATGATGGAGACGCTGCGGAAGTTCCAGCAGGAGTGCCGCCTGATCGGCGACGTGCGCGGACGGGGCTTGATGATCGGCGTGGAACTGGTGCGGGACCGCCGTTCCAAGACACCGCTTGAAAAGAAATTCACCCGCGCCCTGTTTCACGAGTGCCTCGACCGGGGCCTGGTCTGCATGTGCTACAACGCCAACATCCGCATCAACCCGCCCCTGGTGATCACCGCCGAAGAGGCCGCCGAGGGCCTGGAGATCCTTAAAGGGGCTCTGCGGGTCATCGAAGCCAGAGTGAAAAGAGAGGCTTAGCCATGAGCTTGCGCGGCGCCATCATCGGTTTCGGCAACATCGCCGTAAACGGCCATCTGCCGGCCTACCGCAACCACCCGCACATCGAAATCACGGCGGTCATGGATGCGCTGCCGGCCACCGGTGAGCTGTGCAGAAACGTGCTGCCGCGGTCGGCTTTTTACAGCGACGCCGACGCCCTGCTGGAAAAGGAAACCGTCGACTTCGTGGATATCGCCACGCCGCCGGGCACCCACGCCGAACTCATCTGTCGTGCACTGCGGCGCGGCGCCCACGTCCTGTGCGAAAAACCGCTGGTGCTCACCACCGGCGAGCTGGAAGCCGTGGCACGCCTGGCGGCAGAAACCCGCAAAACCGTTTTTACGGTTCACAACTGGCGCCACGCCCCCATCTTCCGCCAGATCAGCGAGCTGATCGCAAGAAGTGCCGTCGGTGACGTGGGCCGCATTTCCTACGAGGTCATCCGCACCCGCCCGTCGGTGACGGTGGAAGAGGGGGGGGCCGGTACCAACTGGCGCCTGAATCCGGAAATCGCCGGCGGCGGCATCCTCGTGGACCACGGCTGGCATGCATTTTACATGGTCACCCAGTGGGCCGGCGGCACGCCCCGGTGGGTGCACTGCCGCCTGGAAAACCGCAAGTACAACCGCATCCCGGTGGAAGACACCGCCAGCGTCGAGATCGGCTACCCCGGCGTCAAGGCGCGCATCTTTTTCACCTGGGCCGGCAGCCGCCGACGCAATCGCGTGGTGATCGAGGGCACGCACGGGACAATCACCGCAGACGACGACGTCATCGTGCTGACCCGCGGTGAAGAGAAACGGCGCTACGCGTTTCCCGAAGCCCTGTCTCAGGGATCCCACCATCCGGAGTGGTACGGTTTCATCATGGACGAGTTCGTGGGGGAGATGCAGTCCGGCCACGTCCCCGGCCGCAACCTGGAGGAGGCGGCCTGGTGTCTTGCCCTTCTGGATGCCTGCAGGAAATCCCATCTCACCGGCACCCGGCAGTCGCTGCCGGCAGCCACCCTGCCGGAGAGCTCAAAATGAGCACCGCTATCGTGCTCGTCGTCCCCGCGCAGGGAAGTGAGTCACTGATGTCCACCCGCCTGGCCGGACTCGATCTGTGCCGGCGCATGGTTTACACGGCTCGCAAGGCCGGTCTGCAGGAGGTCGTGTTCATATCCAGCCGACCGGACCGGCTGCCGCAGATCCCCCCACCGGGGAAAATCATTGCGGGTGTGGGCAGCCTGCCCGATGCCCCGGACACCCTCTACCTGCTGCTGTCACCCGGCTACCTGCCCGACGTCGAATTTCTGGCCGATCTGGCGGCGATCCTGCGCGACAGCGGCCCCTGCGTGACCATGAACAGCCGCATGCTGCTGGCCTGCAACCACGCCCAGCTCCGGGAAGTCGCCCATCTCATCGGCCGCCCGGACGGTGTCCCCCAGGCCGCCGATCTGCTGGAAAAGGCCCACCACCTGCCGGCTGTGGTCGTCAACCGCGGCATGCTGTACCGGCTCACCGAACCCACCGACCCGGCCTTCGTGGAGCGCGCTTTGTTCAGCAGCCTGGTCAAGGAAACCGAAGGGTTCATGTCGCGCCACGTGGAAAGGCGCCTGTCGCTGGCGCTCTCCAAACGCCTGGTCAACACCGCCGTGACCCCCAACCAGATAACGCTGATCAGTGTGCTTATCGGCCTGGCGGGGGCGCTGATGATCGCCATGGGCGGCCGGTGGTGGCAGACCGCCGGGGCGCTGCTGTTCCTGGCGCACTCCATCCTGGACGGCTGCGACGGCGAAATCGCCCGCATCAAGTTCACGGAGAGCCGCCTGGGCGGCATCATGGATTTCTGGGGGGACAACGTGGTGCACGCGGCCGTGTTCTACGCCACGGGCCACGCCTGGTGGACAGCCACGGGCAGCCCCTGGCCGCTGGTGCTGGCGGGCCTGGCCGTGGCGGGAACCGTTGCCTCGGCCGCCTTGATCTATCTTAAAACCATGCGGGCCCAGAAGGGCGGCGGACCCCTGTACACCTCGGTGTCCGCCGACGGCAGCCACTCCTCCGTGGTGCGGGTGGCTGACTATCTTTCGCGCCGCGATTTCATCTACCTGGTGGTCATCCTGGCCGCCTTCGGCCACTTGAACTGGTTTCTGGTTCTGACCGCCATCGGCGCCCCGGCCTTTGCCCTGGTGCTGGCGCGGCTGTATTTCAAGAAATAGCGCCCCCGCGCTTGGGTATTGGCTGTGGCGCCACCAGGCCGGACATCTCCACAGCGGAGCACCCGTGTTTTTCCACCTGCGACCATAAAAAAAGCAACCCAGGGGCTTGATGTTAAACCCTTATTCATGTATCTTCCGCTCAGAATCGGTAATCCTCTCTTTCCATCTTCCAAAAACAGGTTCCACCTTTTACAATTCAGGAGACATTACAGAAGGAGAAGGCATGAAAACAAGAATAGTACTGTTTTCGGTGATCGGCGTGCTGATTATGGGTGTGGCTGGTGCTGGTGCGGCCACGACGTTGAAAAGACTGGGACGCCATCCGTTTTACAAACCGCCGCTGACTTCGGTGGCAGATCTTCAGAAAATGGTGAAAGAGCAGCAGGCGGACCTGTCCAGCGGATTTGCCAAGGCCGGCGAGCCGGCGCTGTTCAAAGCCTTCCAGCAGCAGTTTCCGGAAGCGCAGATCACACCCGTTACGTTCGGCTACGGGGAAACCATGCGCTGGATGCTGTTTAAAAAAGGCGGCAAAATACGGGTTCTGAGAGACGTCACCTGGGGCGGCAAAGACCCCTTTGACGCCTACCAGTTCACCGTCGACATGGACGGCCGCCGATATGTATTCGTGGTGCCGTTGGTATGCGGCAACCTGGGGCTCAGGGAGGTCACCCCCGCTCCGGCACCGAGAGCAGCGGCACCGCCACCGCCTCCACCGGCCAATAAAAACCCGCAGTGCCTCCTCAGCGTTTCTCCGCAACAGGTGTTCAGCGGCCAGCAGATTACGGCCGATGCCAGCGGCTCCAGCGATCCCGACGGCCGCATTGCCTCGGTGAAATTCGCGCTCGTGGACCCGGCCGGCAACACGGTGGACGAAAAGACCGTCACCGCGCCGCCCTTCGTGCAGCAGATAATCGTTCCGGCCAGCGGCACCTACCGCGTCGTGGCCACGGTGACAGATGACGCCGGGGCCTCGCTCACCTCGCCGCAGTGTGAACAGCAGGTAGCTGCGGTGCGCCGCGGCCAGTTCATCGGCGACGTAGGCTTCTTCCGCCAGTTCGACCCTCAGAACTACCTGTCCCTGCGCGTCGGCTACGAGTACTACCTGAACGAATCCTTTTCGCTGCTGGGCCTGGTGGGCGGGTTTCCGACCCTTACCGGCAGCGACGGTGCAGGCGCCTTCACTTTCGACGCGCTGGCCAATTACCACTTTGCACAGCGCTTTTTTGCCGGTATCGGTGTGGGCGGCTGGATCACCAACGGCGACCAGGATCTGGACGCGGAAGACAGTCAGGCAGACTTGATCGTCAACGTGGGGGTACGGGTCTACGGCGAACCTCACACATTCAACACCGCCATCTACTTCGAGGCCCGTTCGGCCTTCGACGAGTTCGACGACATCGACAAGTACGGCCGTTTCGGCGTGGGAGTGCGGCTCGGGTTTTAAGCTTTTACTCCGCGGCCAGGTCCAGCAGGTCGCAGACGTTGAGTTCCAGCATTTTGGCGGATGCCAGGATGCGGTCGGCATTGCGCACCAGGGCGGGGAAATCCGGCTGTGCGGCCTTGAGCCGGACGGCGATTTCCCGCAGCCGGCGGATGTCGCGGTCGATCTGTTCGAGCTGCTTCAAGTCCTGCATATACACCTCCCGTCAGTGCTGTTTCCTCAGATCCCTGAACCGCCGGGCCTTGACCTCGTAACGCGGCAGGCGACCGTACTCGTGAAACTCCAGCTTGTAGCCCAGGTTGGTCTTGAGACGCAGCTGGTCTTTCAGCTGCGCCTCGATTTCGCCGGCACGGTCTTCGGCGCCGGGCATCAGCTCCACCTTGAGGGTGATCCGGTCCATGTCCGCCGGACGGTCCACGACGACCTCGTACTCGTCTCCCAGGCCGTCGATGCCGCGCACCACCTCCTCGATGGCCGCCGGCGCCAGCAGAACCCCCTTGACCTTGGTGATGTCGTCGGCCCGCCCCACCACGCCGCCCCTGATCAGGCGGAAGGTGCGCCCGCAGTCACATTCGCGTTCATCCCACGCGATGACGTCCTTGGCGTCGAAGCGCACGCAGGGCTGGGCATAGCGGTCCAGGGCCGTGATCACCATCTTTCCCCGGCGGCCGGGCTCCTCGATGATCTCGCCGGTCTGCAGGTCCTCGATCTCCACCAGGAAAAAGGCCTCGTTGACGTGCATGCCGCCCGGCTGGGCCCGGCACTCGAAGGACCAGGCCCCGATCTCGGTGGCCCCGGCGTGATCATAGACCTTGGCGTGCCAGGCCGCTTCCATGCGCCGCTTGGTGGAGGGGATGCTGGCCCCCGGCTCCCCGGCACAGGTGATCTTTTCGATGGTCAGCTGGGCCGGGTCGATACCCATCTTGTTTTTGGCCGTTTCGGCCATGCCCAGCACGTAGGTGGGGGTGGCCATCATGGCCGTGGCCCTGAGTTCCTGGATCTTTAAGATGCGCGCCTGGGTGTCCAGGACGCCGCCGGGCACCACCTCGCAGCCCAGCTTTTCGGCGGCGTAGTGACCGGCCCAGAAGGCCACGAAGATGTTGTAGCCGAAGGGAATGAACACGCGGTCGCGGGGCCGGTAGCCCTGGGCCCAGAGAATGTAGGCCCAGCACTCGGCCCACCACTCCCAGTCCTGCCAGGTGTCGGGCTGGTAGACCGGCCGGCCGGTGGTGCCGCTGGTCTGGCGAAAGACGGAAACCTCTTCCAGCGGCACGCACAGGGCGTCGCCGTACGGAAAAGGATCCTTGCCCTGGATGTCGCGCATCATGGATTTTTCCACCTTGGGCACCCGGCGGATGTCCGCGAAGGTGCGGATGTCCCCGGGTGCGATGCCGGCGTCGTCGTAAAGGGAACGGTGGAAGCGGGAGTGCTCCCAGGTCCACTGGAAGATGCGTTTGAACTTGGCCAGCTGCAGCGCCTGCAGCCGCTCCCGCGGCAGGGTTTCCAGGTAGGGGTTCCAGTAAGGGCTGTCTGCCATCATTGTACGCCTCCCGCGCGGGTGCCGGCCACCGCTTCGCCGAAGGCGCCGCGCCGATCGTCCTCGTCGTGCTCGCCCCAGCGCCGGAAAAGCGAGTGCCGGATGCCGAAGTAGTCGAAGATCTTGCCGATGGTCTGGTCCACGATGTCGCCGATGGTCTTGGGCTGGTGGTAAAAGGAGGGGATGGGCGGCAGGATGTGGGCACCCATGTCGGCCGCCAGGGTCATCAGGCGCAGGTGCCCCTTGTGAAGCGGGGTCTCGCGCACCACCAGCACCAGCTTGCGCTTTTCCTTGAGGGTGACGTCGGCCGCCCGCACCAGCAGGTTGGTGTTGTAAGAATTGGCGATGCCCGACAGCGACTTGATGGTGCACGGCGCCACGATCATACCCTCGGTGAGAAAAGAGCCCGAAGAAACCGCCGCCGCCATGTCGGCATCGTCGTACACGCGGTCGGCCATGGCCGCCACCTGGTCGGCGGTGTAGGGCGTTTCAATTTCGATGTTCAGTTTGCCCGCCTTTGAGATGATCAGGTGGGTCTCGTAGTTGCTCTCCTGCAGCAGGTTCAGGATGCGCACCCCGTAAGTCACGCCGCTGGCGCCGGAGATACCGATGACGATTCTTCTGGGCATGAAATCCCTTTTCCTTTCACTTCTCATTGCGGCTTCCGGGGCGCTCCCCGGCCGCCAGTCGTTCCAGTATTGCACTGAGCAGCAGGCGGCTGTTTCTCACCACCTGGTCGATACCGTTCTGATCCAGGTTGTCCCAGTGGATGCCGGCGGTGACCACCACGGCGGCGTTCACCCGTGACGCCACGGCCAGCGCGATTTCGCGGGCCAGCAAGTCTTCCTTGTGCCCCACGAAACACAGCACCGAGGCCGACGCGCTCAGCTGGGCCGGATCTTTCAGGCTGGGCCGCGGCTGGGCCGCGGCCACGGCGCCGATGTGCGGCCGTTCCCCGCCCCACACGGCCACCAGCACATCGGTGCCGATGCGTCTCACGTCGGCCGTCAGGTCGCGGCTTCCCGTGCGGGTTCGGACGGTGAAGGTGCTCTGCTTCACTGGGTGGCCACCCGCTCGATGATCTGGTATCCGCTCTCTTTGATGGCGGCCACCACGGCCTCGGCATCCGGGGCCACGAAGCGTACAATGAGCCGCTGTTTGCCGCTTTCCGGGTCCTTGAGCCTGAAGAGGCTGTAAATGGTACCTCCGGTTTCGTCAACCGCCCGCACCACCTCTGCGGCCATGCGCTCGCCGCCCTGCTGACCGCATTCCAGCGACACGCTGGCGATGTCTTCCTTGATGCCCAGGATCTGGTAGAGGGAATCGAAGATGTCCAGGTAGGAAACCGTGCCGGTGAGGCGGTCGCCGTCCAGGATGGGGAAGAAGCTGCGGCCGAATTTCTGGCCCTTGGACAGCGCGGTTTCCACGGTGTCGTTGACCGACAGGGTTTCAGGCTTGCGCACCATCAGGTCTTTGACCTTCAGGCGCGTGTTGAAGTAGTTGAGTTCGTGGATGCTCTCGGTGGCCGTCACGCAGGAGGCGGCCTCGCGCAGGTCGCGGCGGGCCAGTATGCCGCGCAGGCGGCCGTCGTCCACCACGGGGATGAAGGGCAGCCCGCATCGTTCGAAAACGCCCAGCGCCTCGCTGGCCAGCATGTCGCTGTTGATGGTGACGGGATCCTTGCGCATCCAGTTTCTGATGATCATGACGACGATTCCTTCATCTGTTTGTACAACCGGTCAAACAGCTCCACGGCTTCGCGGCCGAATTCCGGCGTGTTGAGGTGAAGATCGACCTCTTCCACCGGGATGCCGACCCTGAGCTGTTTTTTCAGGGACTCGGCAAAAGCCCGGTCGGCTTCCGGATCGTAGAGTGGCCGCCCCTCCTTGTCCAAAGAGCTCCACCCTTTCAGGGGAACCAGCACCGCGCAGGGCGCCTGGCTGCGGTTGAGGCGGTCGGCCACGATGCGGGCCATTTCCGCCACTTCCCCGGCGCTGGTGCGCACCTCGATGCGCAGCTTGTCGATCACCGCCTGGGGGCGATCCTTGTACTTCTCCAGCAGGGTCGCGTTACCACCCACGCTGAGCATGTCCAGCCCCGAGGGCGCCACCACCTGCGGGATGCCGCTCTCGGCCGCGGCCAGCAGGCGGTCGTCGCCGGCGGCGCAGTTGCCCCCCAGCAGGGTTTCGCCGATGCCCCGCGAGACGATGTCGATGACCCCGGAAAACCACCCGTCGCGGATGAGCTCGTCCATGGCACGATCGCCGCGGCCCTGGGCGTGGCAGGGCACCGGGATGTAGCCGCGGTCGCGCAGGTAGTGAATGGCCGGCTCCACGGCCCGCTCGGCGAACCCGAAGGAGGTGATGGCCACCACGGGCTTGTCGAATTGAACCTTCCAGCCCGGAGACATCTCCACCATGCCGCAGATGGCGCCCACGGCGTTGATCAGCTGGGTTTTTAAAATGGGGTTTAGCTCCACCACGTCCACCACCGTGTTGAGCATGGTGATGTCCTTGGTGCCCACGTACTTGCCCACGTACTTGGGATGACCGGCCATGGAGGAGGCCATCAGCTTGGGCATGCCAAAAGGCATGGACTGCATGATGCTGGTGGACACCAGCGAGGAAGTGCCGCCGCCGACGCCCAGCACCCCGTGGATGCGACCCTCCTCGAACAGCCGGCGCACGATCTTGCGGGCGCCGCGCACCTGGTTGTCGGTGGCTTTCTGGCGTTCTTCCCGGTACAGCCGGCGCACCTCGTCGATCTTCAGGCCGCCGGCCTCGGCCACCTCCTCGCAGGTGATGTCCCCTTCGAAGAAGGGCTCCTGCTCCATGGAGAAATCCAGCAGGATGGCGTCGTGTCCCCGCGACTGGATGAGTTCCTTGACCATCTTGAACTCGGCGCCGCGGGTGTCCAGATTGGCGATGATCAGTATCGTCTTCTTCTTTTCCATAGCTTCTGTTTCTTTCATCGATGGAAGATCAAACGGGTTCCCTTCCTTCACTTTGTGCCTTTGTGCCTTTGCCCCTTTGTGCCTTGCTTTTGTGCCTCTGCGCCTTTGTGCCTTGCTATTCCTACTCCTCCGTCGATCTCGTCTCGCCGCCTACAACCCTAGCTCCGACCAGCGTGACTTGACCCGCTTTACCACATCGGAATCCAGCTCGATGGGAATGGGCTTGTCCTTCCACTCGTAGGGAATGGTGGCGTCCATCAGCAGGCGGCCGGTGATCTCACGGGCGTTGATGGGCAGCGACGGATCCAGCGGCGTGGAGCGTCCGCGTTTGATGATCTGGCAGCGGTTGGGCTGGAAGCGGAAGCTCAGGGCGTACATCACCCGCGGGATGTCCCAGGGGTCGATGTCGTCGTCCACCACGATGACGGTCTTGAGCCCGTAAGCACCCATCTCGGTGGAAATGGCGGCGGTGAGCACCTGGTCCACGTGGCCCGGGTACATCTGCTTGACCGAAATGATGGCCAGGAAGCGCCCCGACCCTTCGGGCGGGCAGTAGACGCCCTTCAGTCCCGGGATCTTCATGGCCAGCAGCTGCTGCCACAGGTTGGCGCCGTAGGAAAGTGCCATGGTCATGTGGGTGTCGGTAACGGCGCGGCCAACAGTGGTGCCCCAGAAGATGGGGTTGTCACGATAGGTCACGCATTTCACGTCGATGAAGTTGCGCGGGTCGGTGCCCACGCCCGAATAGTACCCGGTGTATTCGCCGAAGGGGCCCTCGTCCATGAACTTCTCGGCGTCCACCTCGCCCTCCACCACGATCTCGGCATGGGCCGGGATGGGCAGGTCCACGGTCTCGCCGCGCACCACCTCCACCGGTTCGCCGCGCAGGGCGCCGGCCACGTCGTACTCGGAAACGAAAGCCGAGACCCGCGCGGCGCCCAGGATGAACAGCAGCGGGTCGCAGCCCACGATGGAGGCCACCGGCATGGGTTTTCCCAGGGCCTGGTATTTCTTGAGCATGATGTCGGCGTGCTTGCCCTTGATGAACTGGGTGCCGATCTTGTCTTTGCCCAGCAGCTGGCTGCGGTAGGTGCCCAGGTTGATCCAACCGGTGTCCGGGTCCTTGGTAATGATGAAGTGGGCCGTGCCGTAAAAGCGGCCGCCGTCCATGGGGTAGAACTTGGGCACCGGAAACTTGAACAGATCCACCTCGTCGCCCATCATCTTGTTCTGTTTGCAGGGGGCACCGGCGGGATCGATCTCCTTGGGCGGCAGCAGGTTTTCGCCCAACCTGGCCCAGGCCTCGTACAGGTCGCCCAGGCTGGAGTTCTCGGGCTGACCCATGATGACCGCCAGCCTTTCGACCGTGGTGCACACGCTGGTGATAACCGGCGTGGCGTATCCCTTGACATTTTCAAACAGCAGGGCCGGTCCGCTCTGCTCCTCGTTGAGCTTGGCGATGTGGGACAGCTCCAGGTCCCAGTCCACCTCGGCCTTGATGCGTTTCAGCAGTCCCTTTTCCTCACAGACCGTCACAAAATCCCGCATGTCCTTCATGTAGTGACTCCTTTCATTTAAAGCTGTCCGGTTTCAGGTATCAGGTATCAGCTGTCAGCTGAGGGTTCAGGTAATCTTCTTGCCGGCCACCAGACCTGCCACGATGTGCTCCAGGGCCGATTTGCGCGGTTTGCACACCGGCTCGGCCTTCTTGGTGCTCCACACCGTTTCCGGCCGGCTCTGCAGGATCATCACGCGGCCGGCGGCCGGCAGATCCTTGTCGATGGCCCACTCGATGTCCATGGGCTTGCCGTAGTGCTTTTCGATGAGCTTGCCGATGCGGGCCAGTTCGACCACATCTTCGTCGATCATGCACTGGATGGCGCGCCGCTCTTCGGGGATCTCGTGGCGCTCCACGGCGTGGGTTTCGGGGTTGACGGTGTACAGGCACTCCTTGGCCGAAACGGTGCGTTTGATGATCTCCATGGTGACCTTGTTGACCACGAAGTTGTCCGGCGTGCACTCGCCGCTGACCACACTCTCGCCGAATCCCCAGTTGGCGTCGATGACGATGGTGGAGGGGTCGCCGGTGGCCGGGTTGAGGGTGAACATGACGCCCGCGGTCCACGAGTTCACCATTTTCTGGATGCCCACCGAAATGGCCACCTTGTCGTGATCGAAGCCCATCTTGGTCCGGTAGGCCATGGCCCGGGGCGTGAACAGGCTGGACCAGCACCGCCGCACGTGGGTCAGGATGTCGTCCATGCCCCGGATCCACAGGAAAGTGTCCTGCTGGCCGGCGAAACTGGCCCCCGGCAGGTCTTCGGCCGTGGCGCTGGAGCGCACCGCGGCCGGCACCGCCGGCACGCGGCTGCGCTTGGAAAGGCGCCGGTAGAACTCCCCGATGTAGTCCTCGATGTCCAGGCTGACGGGCGTGGACTCGATGAGGGCGCGGATGCGCCGGCTGGCGTCTTCGCCGGTGTCGGTGTCATCCGGCCGCACCTCACCGGCGATGCGGATGATGTCCTGCCGGATGCCGCCCTCCTCCAGAAAACGCCGATAGGTCTCGGTGGTCACCGCAAAACCGGGCGGGACGGGAATGCCGGCCTTGAGCAGTTCGCCCAGGCTGGCATTCTTGCCCCCCACCAGGGGAATGGACTGCAGGTCGCACTCCTGAAACCAAAGCACGTATTGCTTGCGATCTTTCACGATGGCACCTCGTTAGACCCTGTCGAGCAAGGTGATTTTGCCGGTGTCCCCGTCCACGCGGATCTTCATGCCCGTTTCCAGGATATGAGTGGATTGCCCGGTGCCCACCACGGCCGGCATGCCATATTCGCGGCAGACGATGGCGGCGTGGCACATGATGCCGCCCACGTCGGTGACGCAGGCCTTGATCTTCTGAAAGGCCGGCGCCCACGAGGGCGACGTGGTGGGCGCCACCAGGATCTCGCCGTCGGCCAGCTTGTTGATGTCGTCCACGGAGCGGCACACCCGCGCCACCCCTTCCACCACGCCGGGCGATCCGGCAAAGCCGGTCATCTCGGTGACCTTGTCGGGATCGCCGATCTCGCGCAGCTTGGCCCAGGCGGCCATGGACTCGTTGGTGATACCCCACAGCACGATGGTAAAAGGCTCGGCAATGGTCTCGGGCGGGGTGCCCACGGCCGGCGGGGGCGTCCACTGCTTGAATTTTTCGTATACGCCCTTGCGCCACGCGATCTCGGGCGGCCAGTGCAGCGGCCCCAGACCCCGCGTGCCGGTGGCCCAGTTGCTCACCAGGTCCCAGAGAGCGTCTTTGATTTCACTGCGGTTGAGAAACCAGATGTCTTCCACGTCCTCGATGAAGCCGTGGTCCTTCATGATGCGGGCCACGTCGCGCATCTTGTTCCAGAAGATGGAGTGGAACCAGTGCTCCACGTAGAAAAGGTGGTTCTCCACGTAGGGGAAAACCAGCTTGGCGGTGCCCTGCAGCTGATCAAAGGTCTGCCGGTCTTCGTCGGTTTTTAGAAGCGCCCGGTACTCGCCGGTGATCTTTTCGCGTTCGGCCTGGATACGTTCCAGGGGGCGATCGATGGGCAGCCCCTTCTGGAGCTTGTCGATGTAGATGCGCATGGAGTTCAGGGGCACGTTCAGGTCGTCGTTCCAGCTCAAATCGTGGTGGTACCACCCGGTGCCCGTAGAGACGTAGAACCAGGGATCCTTGGCCTGGTCCCAGGCCGCCAGCCACTTGCGCCCGTTTTCCGATTCGCTCAGGCGGCGGACCACCTCGTCGATGTCGGCGTCGGTGCCGATCTGGCCGTCCACCTGCAGCTCTATGGCCAGCTTGGCCAGTTTTTTGAGCTCCTCGTCGGGCTGGTACATGATGACGTCGATGCCGCCCACCATCTGGGTGACGCGCTGCAGGGGAATGTCCGGAAAGGCCTTGGTGCAGAAGTCCACGAAGGTGACGTAGGCCGCGTAGCCTAGGTTCAGAAATTCGAAGTGGTACTGCCAGCACAGGATGCCCAGGTCGATGAGGCGGTCGTAGTTTTTGAGCAGCTGATAGCCGCTGGAGGTGCCCACGCCATCGGTGACCACGGCCATGTCCTCCATCTCCGGCAGGGGCTGGATTTCGATTTCCCTGAGTTCGGAGATGATCTTTTTCATCTTCTCTTCCCACTGACCGGTGAGCCTGTCCCAGTTCTGGTAATAATACCCGGCCCGCTCCATGAACAGCGGGATGCGGTCCTCCACCTCCTTGGGATCGGTCACCGGAACCGGTGTGATGTAGACGTTGCCGTTGATGATGCGGTGGTCCACGCCCAGGGCCGGCGGCACCATGAAGATACGCGTGTTGTACTGCGACAGGGCCAGGAACCAGGCCTCGTCCCAGATGATGTCGAAGGGGTACATGGGTTCGGGGTAGTGCAGCGCGTCGTTGAACCAGAACATGCTCTCTTCGTATTTGCGCCGCTCGGGGTCTTCCGTGCTGAAGCGGTAATGATAGGGGTACATGCGCTCCCAGCCTTCGGTGCCGGGAATGGTCTCTACTTCGTGGGGGCTGAGGAACTTGTTCTCGGCCATGGTCTACCTCCTCCTGTCGGTTGGCGGGAAAGTGGGAAAACAGTGATGAAAATCGTTTATTTTGTATGGAATATTCAACACACCGGTGTCAATTTAATTAATTTTATGCTATGCATCAGAAAAACTTATGAATTGTTCGGCCACATAACCAAAAGTTAGCATCCAAAGTTGGACATCTCGCCCTTACAGGAGAAGCGTCGTGCTCAACCTCAACCAGCTGCGCGCCTTTTATCACACCGCCCGGCGCCTGAGCGTCACCCACGCCGCCCGGGACCTGTGCATCACCCAGCCGGCCGTCACCGCCCAGATCAAGGCCTTCGAAGCCGGAACGGAACTGAAGTTCTTCCGCAAACGGGGCCGCCGCATCCACCTGACCGGCGAGGGACAGATGGTCTATGAGTATGCGGTGGCACTTTTTGAAATCGAAAAGAAAATCGAAAACGCCATCGAGGAAATGCGCACGCTCAAACGGGGGGTGCTGCGGGTCGGTACGACCAAGACCTATGCGCGCTACTTCATGCCGTCACTGATCAGCAGCTTTCACCAGAGCTATCCGCACATCAAGATACACCTAGACGAGGGCAGTTCTCTGGACATGATCAACAGTCTGCTGGAATTTGAAAACGAAGTGGCCGTGGTGGCCCAGGCATCGGAAAACCCGCGCATTGCCTTCGTGCCCTTCAGCCAGGAGGAGCTGGTGGTGATCCTGCCGCCCCATCACCGCTTGACCGACAGCGGCCCCATCGACTTCAAGCGGCTGGCCAGGGAGCCTTTCATCATGAAGGAGGTCGGATCCGGGACCCGCAAGGTGGTCAACGACCTCTTCCGTCGACACGGCTGCACACCCAATGTTCTGGTGGAAACCGGCAACAACGAGTTCATCAAGCAACTGGTGCACCGCGGAGAGGGGATTTCGATCCTGGTGCGGGCCTGTGTGGCCTTGGAGCTGGACAAGGGGCTGCTGGCCACCGTGCCCCTGGCCGGGGCCCCCCTGCTGCTGGATGTGAGCCTGGCATGTCTGAAAAATCAGCCGCTTTCTCCGGCCGCCCGGGCTTTTGACGACATGCTGGCACAGCTCTACTCGCGGGACGCCCCGCCCCAGGACATCGGGTCGCTCATGGCCCGCATCCTGGCGGGGCAGTCTATAAACAAGGGGCAAGGGCTAAAGGGCGCGGCACGGAGGCACAAAGGGGCAAAAGCACAAAGGGAGGGCAACGGATAGTTGGCGGGAATTCGCTGCTGTCTTCCACTGACAATGGGCAACCAACAGGGGACGACGAAAAAGCCACCGCTTCCGGTCACTGCGGAAACGGTGGCTTTTTGTTAAAATGCATTCATTTGCGGCTGTGCCGCGCTGTGGCCCTAATCGTTGAGGGCGATGTTGACTTCCACCCGCCGGTTCTTGGCGCGGCCCGCTTCGGTGTCGTTGCTGGCCACG
>CAYUAQ010000037.1:22943-31953 GCA_964442705.1 uncultured Desulfobacteraceae bacterium | reverse complement strand
CCGTGTGGGCTCATAGCACCGGATAAATGCACAAAATTTTACGCGGAAAACAATTAATTTACCAACAATTTTGACCGCCCTAAAAATCCCTGTCAAGAAAAATAACACCCGAATTTGCCTTGATTTGCCCTGATTAGACCCGAATTTGCCTTGATTTGACCAAAAGCCCTTTTTTGAAAAATTTCCGGTGTAGCATCGGAAAAACTTCAAAAAGGGCTTTTTTGCATGGCGATCAAAACCACCCTTGAGCAGCTCGAAGAGGTGCAGGCGGCCATCTCGCGCATCATGACCGGCCAGGACGTGACCGTGGACGGAAAACGCCTGCGCTACGCCGATCTGGATATCCTGAACCGGCGCGAGCAGATGCTGCTTTCCCGTTACCGCGCCGAAACCGGCGCCGGCGGCGTGCCGGCCTTTAACACGGGGATCATCCGCCATGGATAACGCCGCCGCCCCCGCAACCCGCGATCGCCGGGGACAGATCCTGAGCGCCGCCCTGCAGGCCGTGACCGCCGCCGTGGGCCGCAACAGCCGCCCGCTGATCTACGGCGCCAACGGTCAACCGCTGGGCCTGGAATCTTACCAGGTTCGCAAAACGGCCGCGCGGCGCGCGGGTTCGCTGAAAAACTGGATCCCCAAGCGCCTGTTCAGCGACAGCGAGGCGGCCGCCGAGCGAGAAATCATTGTCGCGCGCAGCATGGACCTGGCCGGCTCCGACGCCCATGCCGCCGGAATCCTGGACACCTTTGCCGTCACCATCGTGGGCGGCGGTCTGAATCCCCATCCGCTGCTCGATGCCACGGCGCCGGACCTGGGCGCCGATGAAACAGACGCCCTGCGGGCCGCCCAGCTGGCCGTCTACCGCACCTGGTCGCCCACGGCCGACGCCGGCGGGCGCATGACCTTCGCCGCCCTGCAATACCTGGCCATGCGCTGCCTGCTGCAATACGGCGAATACTTGTTTTTGCTGCCCATGCTGGGCGACGACCCCCTACGTCCCTATGCGCTGGCGGTGCAGGCCATCTGCCCGCTGCGTCTGAAAACCCCGCTGGACCTGGCCGGCGATGCGAACATCCGCGACGGCGTGGAGGTGGGGCCCTACGGCCAGCCCGTGGCCTACTGGATCAAAAAAGCAGCGCCCGGCGGGTGGCCGACCCTGGATACCTCGGCCAATTTCCTGCGCATCCCGGCGCGCGTGGGCCGGCGCGTCAATGTGCTGCACGGCTTTATGGCAAACGATCCCGAGCAGGTGCGCGGCCTGCCCTTTTTCGCGCCGGCGTTAAAGCTGTTCCGGGACCTGGCCGACTACCTGGACGCGGAGCTGGTCAGCAACATCGTCACGGCCGCTTTTTCGCTGTTCATCGAAACCGAGGCCATGGATCCCTCTTTTCCGGCCGCCGGCCTGGCCACTTTTTCCGGGGCCGAAGCCCAGGGCGACGGCAGCACCTTCGAGCGCCGCTACCAGGAGCTGGTGCCCGGCCAGATCATGTTCGGCGACGCTGGCCAGAAGCCCCACCCCATCGCCGCCAACCGCCCCGGCACCACCTTCGAGCCCTTCATCAAGGTTATCGAACACTCCATCTCCATGAGCCTGGGCGTGCCCTACCCGGTGCTTTTCAAGAACTTCGACGACATGACCTACGCCAGCTACCGTTCGGCCATGCTGGAGGCCTGGCGCCTGTTCAGGGCGCGGCGCACCTGGCTGGCGCATTCCTTCTGCCAGCCGGTCTGGCGCATGCTCATGGAAGAGGCCTGGCTGCGCGGGGATTTGCCGGTTGACGACTACTACGGCCGCGAAGCGCTCCTTGCGGCCACCGAGTGGATCGGTCCGCCCAAGGGCCAGATCGAGCCCGTAAAAGAGGTCCAGGCCGACATCCTGTCCGTGCAGCACAACCTGAAATCCCGCGAGGAGGTCATGCTGGAACAGGGCCGCGATCTTACCGCCACCTTCCGGCGCCTGTCCGCCGAGCAGGCGCTCATGGAAGATCTGGGCCTGGATGAAACCAAACTGGAAAACCCGTCACGGGAGGGGATCGACAATGCAGCCGACTGATTTCGCCAAAGGGCAGGGATGGGCCATGCTGCCGGAGAAATTCGAGCTGGTGGCGCGGCTTTTCCACCGGTTCCAGGCTGATGACACAGCCGTCAAAAAGCTGTCCGGCTTTGCCGACACCAGCGACGAGCCGCCTTACTATGACGTGCGCGACGGCGTGGCCATCATCCCCGTCAGCGGCCCGCTGACCAAAAAACGCACCGTCTGGAGCTTTCTCTTCGGCGGCAGCAGCTACGCCGAAATCGCCCGCACGGTGGCCTATGCCGCCGACGATCCCGAAATTGACGGCATCGTGCTGGACATCGACTCGCCCGGCGGCACGGTCAGCGGCGTCGAGGCCACCGGCGAGGTGATCCATGCCGCGCGCAGCCAAAAACCCGTGGTGGCTTTCGCCAACGGCATGATGACCTCGGCCGCCTACTGGCTGGGATCAGCGGCCCATGCCGTCATCGCCGAAAAGACCGCCCAGGTGGGCAGCATCGGCGTGCTCATGGTGCATTACGACTGGTCGGTGGCCCTGGCCAACGAGGGCCTCAAGATCAGCTACCTCACCGCCGGCCGTTACAAAGCCATCGGCAACCCGGCCGAACCTCTGTCGCGCGAGGCGCGCGACGTGTTCCAGGCCGAACTGGACCACGTCTATGGCATCTTTACATCCACCGTGGCCCGCAACCGGGATGTTTCCCGGGAGCGCGTTATCCATGACATGGCCGACGGCCGCATCTTCATCGGCGCCCAGGCCGCGGACGCCGGCCTGGTGGACGATATCGGCAGCCTGGATACCGCCATCGCGGCCGTGCGGGAAATGGCCGACAACCAACCATCTGACAGGAGGATTTTACCCATGGACAAGAACCAGACCAAAATCGAAACCACCGAGCAGCTGGCCGCGGCCTACCCGGACCTGGCGGAAAAACTGCGCGCCCAGGGCAGGGACGGTGTGGACACCGCCGCTGTCGCCAGCGAGGCCGCCGACAAGGAGCGCACGCGCATCCTGGGCCTGGCCAGCGTGCAGTTCGGCCCAAAAGCCGGTGACAAGCTCAAGGCCGTGGTTGAGACCGGTGTGACCGTGGAGCAGTTTACGGCCATCACCGAGGCTGCCGGCGCCCCGCAAACCCCGGCCGACACGGCCGCCGCCAGCCTGGAAAAGGCCAAGGCCGACCAGCTTGCCGCCATCCAGGCTTCCGGTCCCGCCAATCCCGGCGCCGACAGCCAGGCCAGCGCCGCCGCCGGCAAGGACTTCATGGCCCTGGTGGCCGAATATCGCCAGGCCCACAAATGCGGCCAAATCGACGCCATGCAGGCGGTGATCCGCGCCAACCCCGAGGCCCATAAGGCCTATATCCGGAAGGTAAACTGACAACGATCCGGAAATACCGGATACTTCGGAACAGGAGGAAAACCCATGAGTTGGAACGAGGGAGTAAAAACCTTTACCGCCGGCGCGGACATCGAAGCCCGGCGGCGCGTCAAACTGAAATCCGGCACCACCGCCACACCGCCCGAGGTGGAGCACGCCGGGGCCGGCGAGGATTTCATCGGCATTTCCGAGTACGCCGTCAAAAGCGGCCAGAGCCTGGCCGTGCGCTTAAAGAACAGCCCCGGCACCCAGGAAGTGGAAGTGAGCATCGGCACGGCGATCGCCATCGGCACCAGCCTCTACGGCGCGGCTGGCGGAAAACTTTCCGACACCACCAGCGGATCGGCCCAGGCCACGGCCCTTGCGGCCGCATCGGCCTCTAACCAGCACATCGAGGTGCTGCTGAGCTAACCGACAACCGGACACCAACAAGGAGACTTTAACCATGAGAACCGCAAACGACGCCGCCATCTACCGCCCGGATCTGGGGATCGCAGTGATGGAATACCTGGAAGGGGCCTCCATGGGCTTTATCGGCCTGGAGCTGATGCCGCTGTTTCGCACGCCCGTGCAGGCCTCCAGCTACCCGGTGATCCCCAAAGAGGCGCTTTTAAAGATCGCCGACGTGGACCGTGCCCCGCGCGGCGGCTACAACCGCGACGATTGGGAATACGAGCGCGGCACCTTCGCCACCGCTGAAAAGGGCCGCGAAGAGCTGATCGACGACAGCGAGCGCAAGCTCTTCGACCTGGAGGCGCCCGGCATGGCTGATTTCGTGGCCACCCGCAGGGCTTTTAACCACATCATGCGCGCCCAGGAAAAACGTATCGCCGGCAAGGTCTTCAACCCCACGGCCTTTACCGCCCACAGCGTGACAAACGAATGGGATGACGGCGCCAACGCAACACCCGTAAGCGATGTCAACGACGGCGTCAAGGCCTTCCGCCTGCAGTGCGGCATGCTGCCCGACGCCCTGGTGATCAGCTACGACACCTTCCTGGATTTAAAGGACTGCGATCAGATCGTCGACCGTCTAAAGTACACCTTCCCGGGTATCGACCTGAACCGCATGACCTCCGACCAGCTGGCAGCGGTTTTCAATGTGCCGCGGGTGCTCATCGGTGGGTCGGTGTACGATTCCGCCGGAAAGGGCCTGGACGCCTCCATCGCCGATATCTGGAGCCACGAATACGCGGCCCTGGTCAAGATCAGCCGCGATTTCGCCTCCCCGGGCCTGGGGCGCACCTTCATCTGGACCGATGACAGCCCGCAGAACCCGGTGGTCGAACAGTACCGCGAGGAGAACAAGCGCAGCGACGTCTTTCGCGTGCGCCACCACGTGGAAGAGGCCTACATGCAGTCCAGAACCGACGCCGGCGCGGTCAAGAGCGACATCGCCGCGGCCTGCGTCTACCTGTTCGATAATATCACCACCTGATCGGACCATCCTCCAGGCGGGGATGTGGATTGAAACGATTGAAACGATTGAAGCGAACAAACAAGCAAACGGCAACATTACCACCTGCCGGGGAGATGATCATGGTCGATCTGGAAACGATCTTCACCGAAGACGAACGCGCGGCACTGGCATTGCTGACGCGGCGGGGGTTCAGGGCCTTTACCCGGGCCCGCCTGGATGACGTGCGCGAGCTGGACACCGGCCGCCGCCGGCGCACCTTCCGCAACCGCGGCCGCTACGACCTGGTGCTGGCCCTGCGCCGGGCCGAGCCGCCCGCCGAAGCGCCGGAAATCGATCCGGGAACGGAACCGGAAGCCGAAGCGCCGCGGACGGATCCCAAAAATGGGTAATTTCGAGAACGCCGTCACCGCCGCCATGGAAACCTGGTTCGGCAGCGACCTGGCCGAAACCGTGACCTACAACGGCGCCGATATCCCGGGCCATGCCGGCTATGGCGAAAACCTGGAATCCCTGGCCGAAAGTGACGCCGTGCGCGGCGCGGCCCGGCTGGTGGTGCGGCGGCAGGACGTACCCGCGCCGGCCGGCCGCGACACGGCCGTCATCGCCGGCCAGAGCTGGTCCGTGGTGCGCGTCGTCTTCGGCGACGCCTGGACCTGGACCCTGGAGATCGAGCGCGACGTGAGGCCGACATTCCGCCCATGATTGATATCCACGCCGAAATAGAAGGCATCGACGAAGCCACGCGCCTGGCGGCGGCCCTGCCGGGCCGGTTTAACCGCGCCCGCGCCAGCGCCATGAAGTCCATGGGCTGGTGGATTCGCGGGGAGCTTCGCAACCATGTCGAATACGGCGGCAGCGGCTGGCCCGCGTTGCATCCCATGAGCATGAAATTCCGCAAGAAACGCAACACCGGGGGCGGTCGTGGCACCTGGGACATCGCCTGGGCCAACCGGCGCCGGGGGCGGCACCATACCCCGATTTTCTGGCTGGGCAAATTCGCCCGGTATCAGGTTGACCCGGACGGCGAGGTCCTGACCCTGGGTTTTGGGCGGACCAGCGATGTCATCGGAGAGCGCCGGGATCCCATCGCCCGGGCGGCCATGCGGGCCGAGCAGGGGCAGACCATCCGGGTCACCGAAAAGATGCGCCGGTTTTTCGGGGCCACCCGCCGCAAACGGCCCAAAAAGCAGATCCCGGGTAAAACCTATTTTCCGCTGCGCAGGGAAACCAGGATCCTGAAAGTTCCGCCGCGGCCCATCATCAGGCCCGTCCGTAAAAAGATCGAACCGCGCGTGCCGGCCTATTTCACCAAAAAATTCTGGTCCGCTTTCGAGCGCTACACGTCCGGCAGCAGGAAACGGTAAAAACCCATGGCCCAAACGGATATCATCGACTTTATCACCACGGCCCGGGACATCCTGGCCGCTGATGCCGCCGTCAAAGCCTGGTGCCAACAGGCGTTTTTCCGGGATCCCGCCGTTTACCTGGGCATCGATGAAGACAGCCCGCCGGAGGAGACCGAGTATCCCGTCATCGCCCTGGTGGACGTGTGGTCGACGGCGGGAGCTTCCGCCAACCGGCGCACCTTTGAAATGGCCATCGGTTTCGGCGTGGTTCAGGAAAACATCACCACCGTCGGACAGGTGAAAACCTATGACGGCGTCATCCAGGCCGAGCAGTTCCGGGAACTGGGCGAACTGGCCCTTCTGCGGGGGTTCAACAACCCCTACATGCACTTTTCCGGAAACACCGCCAAAATTGATCTTTACCCGCGGTTCGTGAGTTTTACCACCCTGGCCCTGGACGAAGTCCGGAGCCGCCGGCACCGCCGTTTCACCTGACTTTTACCAACCTGAAAAGGGGGCAGACATGAGCCTTGCATCCAACACCGAAAACATAAGATTCAACGGCACCGGCCGGGTTTACATCGGAGACCCGTCCGGGTCCGGCCTTTACGAGGTGGGCGAACTGGAGGATTTCAACTTTTCCACCGAAGTGTCCACCGACCAGGTCAAATCCAACCGCACCGCGGCCCGGGCCACCATCATCGAGACCGAGACCGAGCGCAACGCCTCGCTTTCCTTCGGCATGCGTGAGCACAGCGAAGAAAACCTGCAGCTGGCCCTTTTGGGCTCCACCATCAACACCCTTAACCAGTCCGCCGGCCATGTGGATGGAGACACTCCCACCTTTGTGGACGATCAGTTCATCGACCTGGACCACCTGGACGTTTTTATCACCAAAATCTCTGGAACGGTCACCGGGTCCATCTCTGTGGGTGATAGCGTCACCGGCTCCAGTTCAAGTGCCACCGGCAAGGTGGCATTTGTGGGGTCCGGGTTTGTCGAACTGATCAACGTTTCTGGGACCTTTACAGCGGGCGAGCAGGTTGAGGTAGACGCGTCCAACTACATCACCGCGTCCGGCATCGAAAAGGTGGACGATGTCTGCGTCACCGACAGCACCGGGGCCAACCGACGGGCCCAGGGGACCGATTATAGTGTCGATGTCGACTACGGCTACCTGCGCAAGCTGTCCGGCGGCGGCATCGTGGCAGGGGACAAGGTTTCCTTTGATTACCCCGCCGTGGACCGCAAATACCTGTACGGCCTGGCGGCCGGGTCGGTGGTCAAAAAAGTGGTTTTCGTGGCCGACAAGGACGATATCGGGCCGCGCCAGCGCTGGACCTTCCACAAGGTCAAGCTGGCCTTAAACGGTGACGTGCCCCTCATCGGGGAAGGCCTGGGGGTTTTGAATGTTTCTGGATCCGTCCTGGCCGACACGGCCCAGGCCACCGGCCAGGAGTATTACAAGGTCGAAATGATGTAACGGGCCGCGGCGGCACAGGCTTTGCAGAATCCCCTTTTCCGGCCTTTCAGGGGCAAAGCTTATACCACCCGCTTGTTTTTCGGCCATCCCGGTGAAAAACCTTACCAAAATTTTGACCGCCCGGGACATTTTTTTGTCCGGCGGGCCGGCCTCAAAGAGGGGTTCAGCCCTATGCGAAAAACCAAGACCATCAAAATCGATGACCGCGAGATCGCTATAAAGGAACTGCGGGTAAAGGACATCCGCCGGCTGATGGACCAGGCCGGCGACGGGGATTTCGGGTTTTCCCGGATCGGAGACCTTCTGCCCATGGTCACCGACCTGGACCCGGCGGCCCTTGACGATATGGCGCCCAGCGAACTCAAAACCCTCTGGGACGCCTTTCGCGAGGTCAACGCCGTTTTTTTCGACCTGGCGGCCAGGGCCGGGGTGGGAAAAGCCCTGGCCGCGGAGATCCGAAAGAGCTTGACCGAAGCGTTTGCCGGCTTATCGAGCGGGGACACATAAACGCCCCCGATTATGGATACGGCTTTTTTCTGGAGGCCCTGAGGGAAAGCGAAAAGATCGCCCATGAGCGGGTCATCAGCCAGGCGGTGGCCGTCAGGCTGGCGGTTTACGCGGACCGGAAGGATTTCGGGAAAATCGCCAGGCGATAGCCACCCGCCCGGCGGTTTCCAGCAACGGCAGGGTGGCCGCCAACAGCAGCCCGGCGCCGGCCAGCACCGCCGCGGCCGAGAGCCACAGGGGTCCGCCGCCGGAGCCGATGCCGGCGCGGATCAGGGCCGCGCCCAAAAAGAGTTTCAGCAGCACCCGGAACATAACCCTAACATAGTACACCCGAAGCGCCCATGCAAACCGACATCAAGATCATCATATCGGCCGTTGACAAGGGGGTTAAAAAGGCCGCCAAAAACATGGCCGAAGGATTCGACCGTTCAGCCAAATCGGTAAAGGTCTTCAACGCGGCCGTGGGCAACGGCAAAAAGGTCATGTCCGGCCTGGCCGGCCAGATCAAGGGCCTGGTGGCCGCCTGGGCGGGGTTTCAGGGGCTTTCCGGAACCATCGGGATCCTGCAGGACGCGGACCAGGCCCTTTTCAACATGCAGTCATCGGTCAAGGCCGCCTCACGCGAATTTAAAAACACCGGCGGCATTGAATACTGGGAAGGGGCCGTCAAACGCCTGTCCGACCAGATGGTCATCTATTCGGACACCAGCTTAAGAAACGCCATATCCCGTACCGTGGACATGACCAAGCGCCTGGGGCTGACCAAGGAGCAGATGGAAGAGGTCATAAAGCGCAGCGCGGACCTGGGCGCCGGCAAGGTGGACCTGGAAGGGGCCATCGA
>CAYUAQ010000037.1:20875-22843 GCA_964442705.1 uncultured Desulfobacteraceae bacterium | reverse complement strand
GAAAACGCCATCGTCAAAAACAAGGACGTCACCCGGTCCCTTTCCGATCTTGGCCGGGTCCTGCGGGACAACGCCGGAGACATCGGCGCCTTCGTGGGCAAGCTGGTGGAGCTGGGCGCCCGGGTGATCGAGTTCGCCGCCAAATACCGGAACCTGCTTCTGACCATCGGCGGCACGGCCCTGGCCACGGCAGCCATTACCCGCCTGATTAATGTCATTAGAGGACTGAACGCCGCGTTCGCGGTCCTGACCGGGTCATCGGTCCTGGCCTTTTTTTCCCAGAGCCTGCCGCTGGCCCTGGGCACCGCCGCCGGGGCCTTTGTCACCCTGGCCGCCGCCGTCGGGTCCTTTTTTGCCGGCTGGCAGCTGGGCAAGATCATCAACGACATGAAGATCTTTGAAGGTATGGCGGCGACCGTCGGAGATTTCGTCCAATACACCTTTGCCAACATCGACAAGTTTTTCACCCAGCTGCGCATCAAGTGGCTGCAGCTTAAAAAGATCATCGAGGAGGTTAACACCCTGGGCCGGGGGGACACGTCGGGCATCGAAAGAGAAATCGAAGCCGAAAGGCGCCACATCGAGGCCATAGAGCTCACCAAGAAAAAGCTGGAGCAAAAGGCCGCCACCCAGGAAAAGGTCAAGACTGCCACAGAACAGACCGCCCGGGCTGCAGCCCAGGTAAAGCCCATCGACAGTATCGTCACCCCGGCGGCTGTTGACACCTTAAAACAGGCCCGTGACATGGTCGAAAACCTCGACCGCCAGGAGGCCAAGGTCGACGTTGACGCCGACACCCGGCCTTTTAAAGAAGAGATCCGCAAGATCGATGGCGTCTATACTACCGTCAAGGTGCCCGTGGATGGGGATACAAAGCCGATCCGCGAAAAGATCATCCGCCTGGCCGACGGGACCTATAAAAACATCCGGATCCCGGTTGACGGAGACACCGCGCCGGCCAGGCAGAAAATAAACGAGCTTAAAAAATCGGCCGCCGGTACGGAAGTAAAAACCCGGGTCACCGCGGACATCAACCCGGCGCTTTCCGCCATCCAGGCCTTAAGATCCGCATTGAAGGCCATCCCGGACGAGACGGTCTACATCAACGTCATTAAAAGAACCCGGAACCGCCTGGGCGGTCTGATCCAGGCCCTGGCCGGCGGCGGGCGCCTGCCGGGCTACGGCGGCGGGGACCGCATCAGCGCCCTGCTGGAAGCCGGCGAGTTTGTCATCCGGAAGGAAGCGGTCAGAAAGTACGGCAGCGCGCTTTTCGAGGCCTTGAACCGCATGGCCGTAAAACCCCAGGACCTGTTTTCTCTGATGGGGGGCAGGAAGTTTGCCGGCGGCGGCCTGGTGCCGTCAGAGTCCATGACCATCAGTTTTAAAGCAGGCCACGTCGAGATGCCCTTGACCGTGGCCGGGTCGCCTTCGGTCACCCGGCAGATGGTCAAAGAATTTGAAGCCGAGCTGCGAAAGATGGGGCTTTCCCATGCCTGACTTTGCCTTTTACTCTACCGATATCGCCCCCACGACGGATCCTGCTGCCGCCAGCCCGGCGCCGGCCACCCTGGTGGTCTTTCCCCGGGATCCCATAATGGGTGACGGAGAGTTCGACGAAAGCCCGGGCGATACCGGGCGCGGGTCCCGCCACCGCACCCTGGGCGGCATGGTGGTCCAGGACTTCGGCACCGTGACCGGCGACGGCGCCATCTATATCGCCGACAAAAAGGTCCTGGTGGAAAACGGATTTATTGCAGACATGCGGTGGCTTCACGACACCGTGGACGGGGAATATTACTTCACCGAGGGCGTGCGCGTCTGGAAGGTGCGCTTTACCCGGCCCAACGGGTTTAAATACTGGCGTCACCTGCTCTTCAAGATCCGCGAAAACGCAGACGTCTACAGCTACGAGATCAACCTGTATGTCATCTCAAAAGAAATTTAGCGGGGTAAAATTGTCCCGCATCG
>CAYUAQ010000037.1:16556-20775 GCA_964442705.1 uncultured Desulfobacteraceae bacterium | reverse complement strand
TGGCAAGGCTGGAACGGTCCACGGTCAACACCGGAGACATCACCATCACCCGCGAAAAAATCCGGGCAGAAAACTTCTACACCTTTCAGACCCGCATCCCGGCCGCCCAGGTCCTGGGGGTTTACGCATATGCCGACCTGGCCCGGCAGAACAATTTTGCCGCGGCCGGCTACACCATCGACGGCCGCAGCATCACCCTGGAAAAGCCTTTTACTTACTGCGACCAGCTGGTCCTGGTAGACTACACGGCTTCCGGGGTTGCTCCCAACGCCCTGATCCCTGACGGGAGCCCCGGCACCGACGGCCAGGCCGCGACTCTTGCCGCCGACATCGGCGGAGAGCGCGACACAGCGCCGGTTTATATCAACAACCCCTGTCGCTGCCCCATCCGGCTGACCTTAAAGGCCGCCCCGGGGTCCATCAACATCAACGAGACCGCCAGGATCCTGGCCTACGCCGAGGAAAGCGGTGGGCCGGTGACTGCAGGCCGCCAGGTCTTTCTGGCCCAGGCAGCGGGGGTGGGGTTCCTGGAACATAAGATTCTGCGCCTGGGCCGCATCGCCGTCGACAACGAAACCGCCATGGCCATAAACGACGTTTCCGGGGTCACCCAGTGCGACGTGGAAATGTATCCGTCCAGTGTTTTCGGAGTCTGGGTTGCCGATGCCGAGGGCGGCCGCAGCGGGGGAAATCTTTTTTCAAGTTTTGCCGGCAAGCGCATTACCTTGAACGCCCATGTGGCCACCGGCACCGATCTGATCGTGGCCTACTACGCCCGGGGGGCCGCCATGACCCGCTTCCGGGGCGGCCGGGCAGGAACGGCGCAGATCCTGGGATACATCCAGGCCCACACCGAAGCCCCTGTCCAGGCCCAAACCAGCGTCACGGTCCATGATGCCGCCGACCCCTACATCGACAGCTGGACCCCCGGCGACTGGGGCATCAACGCCGATCCTGGTTGGGCCGACTTCGATTTTTATGACGATTACGAATACGAGGAGGTCGCAAACGACGGTGCCGAGGAAGTGGACTGCCCGACGCAATGCGATCAGGACAAGATTGACTGCGAAGCCGAATGCCTGGGGACATACGATCAGGGATCCCAGGACCTTTCCGACTGCATGGCCGGCTGTGCCGCGGCCGTGGATCCCTGCAAGGCCGATTGCGAGGAAGAAAAAGACCCCGCCGAAGATGACGACGGGAAAAATGCGCCCTGGGATCCGGAAGCAACCGAGGGGGAGTGCAACCAGTCCACCTGTGAAGGGACCAAGGTCTGCTGCCAGCAAGGCGGGGTTTTGGGATGCCGCGAGTTAAACGAGTGCGACGGCAGCGGCTATGAACAGCCAGGGGCCAAAGACTGCGAAGCTGTCTGCAGAAACGAAATGGACCGTTACGGCACCACCGGGGTTTTTGACGGCGGGTCCATGCGGCCGCTTTCGGACATCGCCCGGGACGATTACGGCTACACCCCAGGCACCCGGGAACACACCGAAAAGGTGGGCGAGCTTAAAACCGCTGCCCTGGCCGCCTGCCAGGATGACTGCCTGGCCTGCGAAGATGCCGTCCCCATGACCTCAGACGCCCCGGACACCCAGGCGCCCGGCGGTGAAAACCTGATTAAGGTCTCCGGCGGCAAGGGGGAAAAGAAAATAAAATCCGTGACCGGCGAGGGGTTCACCGCGGGCGACATGGCAGACGGCGGTTTCGTTTTGTCGCAGACCGCAAACGGCTGCGGCACCGGGTCCGTGGTTGTCGAAGATGAGTGCGGCGAGGAGATCACCATCGAGGTCCGCAGCACCCAGGGAACCTGGGCGCCCCACCCGGAACTGGACAATACCTGCCCGGTTACCGGCCCGGAGACGTCGCCGAACACTCTAATATCCGGGGGCTGGATGATTACCCAGAGCTACGGACTGGATGTAGCTGCGGAAGTGAACGGCCAGACCCCGGATGAGTGCCTGGATTATTACGGCTATTTCATGGGCCAGCAGACCAGCGGCGACTGCGGCACCAAAGAGCCGCCGGCACTATGCATCGACTTTAACTGCGGCGATCTGAACGCGGAAGTGTCAAGCGGGAGTTATCCAATATGCTACAAACCCTGCGACCCGCTGAACGGGAAAATCTATTGTTACAGGGGATCGCAGCCGACCGTTTACCGCTGGGAGTGCGTCACATGACCAAAGACCTGTCCAGGCTGCTGGCACCCTTTACCTTCCGGGACCTGCAGCAGGCCCTGACCGTTTTTGCTTACCTGGAAGATCACGGCGCCACCATGGCCGACCTGGGCCGGCACGTTCAAACCGTCATCAAGCAACACAAGCGCCGGGCCGCTGCCAGAAAGGCCCGAGACGACAAATGGAAAGCCTACTTGAAAGAAAACCTGCCCGAATGCCCCGCATGCGGTCAGCCTCTGACGCTGTCCCCGGGCGATGCCAACGACTGCCACTGGACCTGCCGGGCCTGCCGCTGGGGGAAGTATATCGACCGGCCGGCCAGCGAGGTTTTGCAGGAGCTTACGATAAAACCTTTTGCCGGATGATTACAGGGGGAACCCATGGCAAAGCCGAACACCTATTTTTTGTTTAATAACACGGCAAACGACGGCGAGAACACCGGAAACGCCACCGGCGGCGCCGGCGGCAATTCGTCCAACTGGGTTTTGATGGACCTGGCAAACGACGCCATCATGTTTTTAGACAGTCAGCAGAACGACGGCGACAGCCGCACCGGGACCAAATACCCGCCCATCGTGCCGGACAGCGGGTCCGCGGAGGCACCCAAAACCTTTGTCGACGATTTGTCCGCCGGGATATTCGACCAGGTCCCCCTGGCCGGCACAACTGACGGCGGCCAGAGCGGAGGGAACACCCGTTACGTTTTCGCCATCTATTTTGACGGGGCCACCGCCGGGATCCCGTACCTTGAAGCCTGGGACAGCAGCGCCCATACCACCATCGGCAAGGATTTTCTGGGCGGCGGCACCGCGGCCGATTCGACTTTAAAGGCGATCGCCACCACCAACGGGGCGCCCGGGTCCGCCACCTGGACCGGCACGCCCCTGGCCGGCACCACGTCCCGCATATCACTGGACACGGCGGCCCTTACGGCCGGGAAAAATCTTTACTTCAACATCAAACAGGTCTTGCCGTCCACCTTCACCCCGCAATCGGACAGCGCCATCGTCCTGACCTTGCGGTACCTGTACAGCTGACCCCTTGAAATAAGACCCATGGGATACCCTTCAAAAACAAAATAAACCCGGCAGGGGGCAAATGACGGCGTCGATTTTAAACCATTTCCCCAAATTTTCCATGGCCTGGCGGCTGCGGGCGACTTTTGCCGAAAACCGCCGGCCCAGGCACTATTTGAGCCCGGACATCCGCCGGCACGACCCCGGCTGGGGCGGGGAAGTGTTTAACCGCCGCCTGGAAAAATTAGAGCTGTTCCTGCCCACCGGCCACCGGATCCTTCTGGCCGGTATGCGAGAGTATAATTTCTTTGTCGAAGCGGTCCAAAATATCGGCGGCAGCCGGGCGGACATCCAGGCGTTTTACCTCTGCGGCCGTTACCCGGACCGGGCGGCGGTGGCACTCTGGCGGGTCGCCCGGGGCCGGGTTTTTCACGACACCAAAACGCCGGGCCGCGAATACAACGGCACCGCCACCCGCGGCTGGAAGGCCGGGGCGCCGGGCCGGCCGGTTTCCATGCTCGTGGAGAGAGGATAACAAATGGCCAGGAAACGACTCATAGCAAAATCGGTTACCAATACCGACGATGCGGTTGCCAAAATCAAGGATGTAATGGTCTCTGCCGGCTGGACCCTGCACGATGACCAATATTCCGGCAGCGGCTACATGGTTTTAAAATCCACCGGGGAGACCGGCGGCCTGGCGGATTTTCTGCCCATTTACGTTTACATCACCAGGAACACGGCCGCGGACTATATCAACTTCCGGGTGTACGGTTACTGGGACAGCACGACGCATGCCGGCACAAACGGGGTTTTTTACAACAGCTCCACCGGCGGGGTTATCGCAGACGATGACGCGGCCTTTTACCTCTGGGTGTTCGCCACCAAGGACCGGGTGGCAGTGGTCACCAAGGTCGGGACGTCCTGGGGCATAATCTTCATGGGATACTACAAGCCCCTGTGGTCCAGCCCCGTGGGGACCCTGGCGTCTGCCGTGACATCCGGATCCAGCAAGGTCCTGACCCT
>CAYUAQ010000037.1:0-16456 GCA_964442705.1 uncultured Desulfobacteraceae bacterium | reverse complement strand
TGTCCATCGGGATCCAGTCCAGCGGGACATCCACCGGCTCAAACGGCACGAACACCTTGAACGACACCGGCAAAAGCTGGACCGCCGACGCCTTCGACGGCAAGGCCCTTATCGTCACGGCCGGCACCGGGGCCGGCCAGGTGCGGGCCATCACGGGAAACACCGCCACCGGGCTTACCGTGGACGAAAACTGGGACACCACTCCGGACGATACCAGCCAGTACGTGGTCTGCAACAGCGCCTGGCGCATTTTCAGGATAGGCACCTGGTCGCCCTGGGCCTTTCGGGAGGTTTGACCGTGGCGCATTACGACGGAGAGTTTATCGCCAACACTGACCTGGAAGCCCTGGCCGATCCCATGGAAAGCCCGATGAATACCGTCACGAAGAAAGCCGTCCTGTTTTATGACAGCGAAAAAGCCCTGGATGGCGTGGAACTGGTGGACGAATGACCCACTACAGCGGCGAGCGGACCAGATTTGACACCGCTACAACACCCGGGGCGCCCGATAACCTGGCCCTTGAGGACATACGGCTGGATCTGAATGCCGGCCGCCAGGACCTGGTGGACCTGGTCCTTTCCTTAGTGGCTGCCGGGGATGGCCTGTCCGACATCCGGGCCGTTTTACAAGCCGCGGACTGGGACCTGGAGGACATCAGTACGGCGCTTTCAGCCGAGTTCCAGGGCCGGGACGATCTCAGAACCGCCCTGTTGTCCCTGGGCTGGATGAAGAAGGACATTGCCCTTGCCCTGTTGTCCGCGGTCTATGGCCGGGTCGACGTTCCGGCGGCCCTTTGCGCGGGGGCAAGCAGCGCTATCGACATCAAGACTGTATTCCAAGCTGTTGACCGGATGGTGTTCATTGACGCGGTCTTTTCGCTGACTGTCACGGACGGCGTGGTTTTAGACGATATGCCGGTTAATCTGTCAGCCAACAGGCCCACGCCGGCCTTTGTGGCCACCGTGGCCCAGCGCCTGGCGGCCAACGTTGCCGAGGTGCCCTGATGCCCTTTGAAATCAAGAACTGGAACATCAACCCCAACCGGGACTGGTTTGTCCGCCTGGCCATCGTGTCCGGCGAGATCTCTGCGGGGCTTTATTTGACTGCCGCCGACGCCCAGGCGCAAACCGACCGCCAAGCCCACGGCAGTGCCGCGCCAGGCAGCGATGTCGCCATCGTGCTGACCGCCGACACCGGCGCGACCGTGGCCGTATCCTTTTTCCAGGAAACCGAACCCTGGCACCTGGTCGTGGCCGGCACGGCCGGGGATCCGGTCAGGATATTGCGCGTCAAGGCCTTCGTGGACCTGGACGACATCACCCACCCGGCCTATCGCAACGCCGAGCTGGTAAAGGTCCGGGCTCTTTCGGAAGTAAACGCCCACACCCACCTGGACCTTGCCCGTACCCTGGAAATAGCAGGCCACCTGCCGGGCCTGGAACCCGGGGACATCCTGGCACTTGACAGCGCCCGCCGGGGCATCGATCAAAACTGCCAGGTGACCGAACACGTCATCCGCGGCGGCCCGGACAGCCTGGTCTCAACGATTACCTGCAGCCGGTTCGTGGCGGTGGCCCGATGATCGAAAAGCTTTTAAAGCCGCTGCCGAAAACCTTTCATTACGGCCGGGTGATCAACACCGCCCCGGCAGAGCGTAAGGTCCAGGTCAGGCTGCAATCCGGGCTCTGCCTCTGGGTGGATGCCGGGGGGTTATCCCTGGCCGTCGGGGATCCCCTGGTGATTGCCGGGGTCCAGGGCGACAGGGCCCGTTTTATCGTCCAGGCGGTTGGCAGTCTGTTGCCGCAGGCGGGGACCATATTGGCCATCTAATGCAAAAACAGGGGGGAGACATGAAAAAAACTTTTGTTATTCTGGCTGTCATTTGCCTGCTGCCCGTCGCAGCCCTGGCCGGCACCCTGACGCTGGGGTGGGAGTATAGCGACTTCGCCAACATCGACGGGTTCCGGGTTTACCAGGACGGCGTAAAGGTTGCCGAAGTGGTCCGGGCAGATCCCGCCGCCGATCCGGCCACCACCTGGACCACCGGCGCCCTGGTCGAGGGGCGGCGGTACTGCTGGCATGTGACCGCCTATAGCGCAGAGGTCGAGAGCCTGCCGTCAAACACGGTCTGCACAGTTTATGCCGAGCAGGAGATAATTGAACTCCCAGGGTCGCCAAGACGCCTGATCTTGGAATTCGCCAAATGATACCGCACGCTTTGACGGGGGGATAATGGGTGAAGTTGTAACGTTATTAAAGGGTTTGGACTCGGTGGTGGCCGTGGCTCTGCTGCTTGTGATCTTCTGGCAGTTCCGCATGCTTGCCATGTTTGGCAAGCAACTCAACCAGAACACACGGGCCGTGGCCAAAATGGTAGCGTTGCTGGAAATACTGGCCAACCGCAACACCGGGGCCTGCCGACTGGATGACGAGGAGGGGTAGCAATGACACCCTTTAAAAAAATCGGCGGCGGCCGCGAAACCCTGGCCCGGGAGATCCGCAGCCTTGACCGGCGCATAGATGCCGTGCGCCGCGAGATCCTGAACCGCCGCGTGCTGGTGGTCGATGACAGCGCGGATTTCCGTGGGTCCGCGGGCCTGTTCCTGGAAAACTGGGGCTTCCACCCGCTTTTCGCCGGATCGGCAGAAGAGGCCGTGCAAATCATGGATGACTGCATCATCTGGGTGGCGCTTATCGACCTGAAATTGCCGGGCGCGAACGGTGTCGATCTTTGCCGTCGCATCAGGGGCACCTGCCCCCTGATCACCTGTTTCGCCGTAACCGGCCACCCGGGGATCACCGGGCTTGCGGATCTGCGCGCGGCGGGCTTCGAGGATGTCTTTATCAAGCCGTTCGACTGGGACCTGATGCGCCGCGGCCTGGATGCGGCCATGGACCGCCTGAACCGCTGGGCGGATCTGCCATGATCAATCCCACCGGCGGCAACATCCGCGATGATCCGGCCGGATCGGGACGCTACGGCGCCCCCAGGGGCGCCAGGAGGCACCGGGGTCTGGACCTGATAGCCCGGCCAGGCCAACCGGTAAAAGCGCCCGTAGACGGCCTGCTGGTGCGCCAGGCACGGCCCTATGCCGACGACAGGGAGCTGTCCGGAGTGGTGCTGCGCGGCCGGCGCGTGACGCTGAAGCTGTTCTACCTGCATCCGGACCTAGGGCTGGTGGGCAAACACGTTCGCGCCGGGGACATCATCGGCACGGCCCAGGATGTCACCCGGCGCTACCCGGGCAGCGGCATGCTGCCCCACATACACATGGAGGTGATCCTATGCGATCCGCTGTATTTCTTGTCCTTGCCCTGACCCTGGCCGGCTGCGCGTCCTGGGTCGCAAACCCGGAAATCGACCCCAACTACGACGCCCAGATCAAGGCCTGGCAGGATTACGCCGGCAAGGCCCAAGCCCACAAGATCTTCGAAATCTGCGGCACCGAAAACGAACCGGTCAAGATCGTCGGCAAATTTATCTATTATGGAAACTTCAACGTGGCGCCTCCGCCCGAATACCGGCCGCCCCGCGGGACGGTCGAGATCATCGTGGACGGCCTGGTGCGCCTGGCGCCCTTCGGCCTGGCCGGCTACGGCCTGTGGTCCCAGCATGCCACCTACTCCGACTTTATCAAGGCCGGCTACGGCAACCCCGCCGGCCCCGACAACTCCGTCTCCAACCGGTACACGTTTAACGCCGAGGCCCGGGAAAACCAGGGCGCGTCCAGCATCGAGTGGAACCTGAACAGCAAAAACCCCGTGGACAATTCGGCCACTGCGCCGCCCGTCATCGTACCGGCGGCCGCCCAGGGAGGGCCCTGACATGCTTTCCGGCTGGAAAATGCTGATGTACGCCCGCCTGTTGTGGAAGCTGGCGGGCCGCGACGCCGTTGACATCTGGCTGCGCGACTGGGAGCACGCCGCAGACCCTGCCACCGACAACCGCCTGACACCCCACGGCAAAAACCAGGTGCGGCGCATCTGCGCCCGCATACGGAAAAAACTCGCTATCCCCAGGGAGGAAAAAACATGAAACCGGGAATCAAAACCACTGAATTCTGGCTGAACCTGATCGTCTCGTTGCTGGGCGTCCTGGTGGCCACGGGCGTCATCACCCCCGCGGACCAGAGCGCCCTTGCCGACGCGGCTGCCAAGCTTGCCGGTGCCGTGATGGCCTGCATCAGCGCCGCCGGCTACGCTGTCTCGCGTGGCAGGGCCAAGAACGACGCCCGACGTGAATAAAAGATCCGCCCCGCAATCATACGCCACCGGGAATGTCTTTGCCGGCCCTCCCAGGAAACTTGACTTGTATGCAGAATTGATGCATATATATATGTATGAGAACAACACTGAACATAGACGATAAACTTCTGGAAAAGGCATCCCGGCTAACAGGCATCACGGAAAAAACCGCCCTGGTACGTCTTGGATTCGAGGCCTTGATTGCCCGCGAAAGCAGCAAGCGGCTGGCCAAACTGGGTGGAACCGAAAAAAAATTGGGCTCCATCCCAAGGCGGAGATCCGCTTGAAGACCGCTATGGTTCTCGTCGACACATCCGTCTGGGTAACCCACCTTCGCCAGGGAAGCAAAAGGCTGGAAAAGCTGTTGATGGATGCCAAGGTCTGGTGCCATCCTTTTATCATCGGTGAACTCGCCTGCGGCAACCTGAAGAACCGGGATGAAATCATATCCCTGCTTCAATCCCTGCCGATGGCCCCCACGGTTGAGTTTGACGAATTTTTATTTTTCATCGAGGAACATCATCTGATGGGAAAAGGCGTTGGCTTTGTCGACATCCACCTTTTAGCTTCGGCGCAGCTGGCCGGGATACCCCTATGGACGGCGGACAAGAGGCTGAAATCCGCAGCAGACCAACTGGCATTGGCTTTTTAACGGCAACGGGCGCTGTTCCCCGTATTGCTTGACACCGGCTTTTTTACCCATGACCGACAACCAAAATGGCGCCTTTGGCAAAAAAAAGCCTTGACTGTTTACTGCTGCCGGGTGTATATGGATTGCACGAAAATCAGTTGTGTAACTATCTGTTTTTATTACACCACAAAAAACGCCATGCAACGATTTTCGTGAAAATCATCTTCTAAATCAACGGTTTAGAAGAAAAGTGATTTGCCGAGGTAGCTCAGTCGGTAGAGCAGGGGACTGAAAATCCCCGTGTCGGCAGTTCGATTCTGTCCCTCGGCACCAATAAAATTGAAGGGTTACGGAGGTTCTCGTAACCCTTTAATTTTTTGCTGGGCTTCCTGCCCCACTCCTGTCCCACCTCTTGCGGGAACCACAGGGATTGTATGGGAAAGGTAGTGCCGAATATCCCCAGTCAATTTCGGTCAGCACACACTGGCATCTCCGGCAGTGGGGTGATGGGTCTGATGGGCACAAACGTCCACCCAGCGAAGGTCATGATTCCAAGCAGGAATAATGCACGGAATTTGACGTACAGAGCCTCGTAAGCGCCGTACCCGAATGGGTAGCGCCGGTCTGCGGGCCGAAGTACCGCAGCACTTACCTTAGATGCGATAATCGCCGACGCAAAGTTCACGCCTGAGTAGAGACCATCGACCAACCGTGCATCGGAGTGGGAAGCATAAGCAGCCGCAATGCCTGAGCCGGCCATGATCAGGTTTGCCCATTTACCGGCTTCAAAAGCTCGTGAGACTTCGCCGATCAGGTTTGGGTTGCGGGGATTGAGGAACCTGCTGTTCCCCCATTGTCAAGACAGATTTTGGGTCAATTTATCAGGCATCTCATTTGTCAATGTTGTAACCGGCACAAAAGGCGAAAGTGGCCACCGCAAGGGCAGCGATAACGACAGCTGACAATCGGAGAACCCTCATGTGACGATCCTAAGCCTGTGGGCCTTTTTCAGCGCTACCCAGAGCTGCCGCAGGATAAGCGCCGAGTAATCATCAGCGGTGAAACTACCTTCGCCCAGATGGGATCGACAGGACTCGATAAGCTCCTGATTGCCGCCCCACAGGCCGAAATGGTTCCTCGCGTACTGGCCGAGCGAAAAATGCAATACATCCAGATAACGGGCGTTCATCTTTGCAATAAGGTGCTTTTCCCTCGACCCCAGGGAAGCCGCAAGGTGATCTGTAGCGTGCTCGACAGAACGCGGGACAGGGGCCTCTGGTGGCTGCCTCTGTATTAGCGCCTCATCGACGAGGTCCATGTAACACACCGCCTCCATAGTGACTTTGACGGCATCATAGATCACGGGACTCTTGCTGGCGCGCGTCCCGGCCACGTTTAGCGCCTTGATGTTGTTCTGCCGGAGCCAGTCGGTGATGCTCCGCGCAGCTTGAAAGCGGGTTTGCTTTGTGAGATCAACATGCAGCCAGTGCCGGCGGTGCTTCATGGCAAGCCTGCGGGTGAGCGCTGAGCCGCGGGTGAGTCGGCCGTACGAGAAAATGAGTGTGCCGTCCGAGTCGACAACGTTCTGCTCGGTCCGTTTCGGAAAACTCCTGGTAGGCATTTCGGTGAGCCGGTACCTGTCCGGCAAAGTGCCATCTTCGGTGAGTCGGTCCTTCGAGATCCAGCCGCCGTGGGGGATCCCCATCCGGATGGCAATGTCAAGAGCCGCCCGATCGGCACCAGTTTGTCCACCGGAGATGATTTTCCGCAGTGGCATGCAAGAGACCCTCCCATAAACGCATGGCGGTGCTTTTAACCACGGAACCAGTGTCATGTCTTCGTAATGCAACCCGGGGGAGATACAGGAAAGGCAGCGCACAGATGGCAGAGATGGGAGTTTTCAAAGGCTGCCAGTGAAAGCAGTAACCCCAATATGTTTTTTTATATTATATTTCGGAGTGGTGTGCAAGAAAAAAGCAGCTTCACGGGTATTCTTGGAGTTGGAGTGGCGTGGCGGCGGGTATAACGGCGAATCTGGGGGGGTGTAATTGCCCCATTACCCGAAAACAGAAAACTGACGTTATCCGTTTGCTGCAGCGGAGTATCTTCTCTTGCTTCTCCGGCGCGATGAAATTGCTGATTTATGGATGGACACCTGTTTGTTGAGTCGATGCCTTTCGAACCTCACGCCTTTCGTACTATTCGGGCGCTCAATTATCTCTTTAAAGTTTTTCAAAAAAGCGCCGATAATAAAGACAAGGTTAATGGCCTTGCAGTATTATTTCAAGTGGAGCGGATTATGGACTTTGGGGCCTTGCTCACCGGTGTTCACAATTTATTTCAATCTCATATTGCCGCTGGGGTTACCATAATCGTGGCCGCAGGTCTGCTGTTTTATTTTAAGCCCAAGCCTATGCTGAAACTGGTTGCAACGCTACTGGTTTTCGTCTTCGCATGTTACGCCTTTTCCATGCTCGGAGAAATAACCTCAACGGGATACTCCGAAAAGATTGAGATGGCCAACGGCACCGATTCCCCCTGAAAAACAGCTGAAAAACCTCACCGTATGCATTTTTTTCTGATAAATCCCGTTACAAACAAAACCCCCAGCCCCATCACGGCGGCAACCAGTAAAAGCATGGCCACTCTCGGGTAAAGAAGTCCGTACACAATGGGTGCCAAGATCCACCGCGTGGCGGCCCTCAGGATTTCATGATGCGTAATAAAATCGGCTACCGGTGGAGAAGTCCGGTAATACAGCTGGACGAGACGCCGGCCAAGGGCATTGGTTTCCATATGCGCGTCCCGGAATCTTCGCAGCACCATCACATAGGGGTTCGCGTAATTCCCGTAGGCTGCGGTTGCGATGAAGCATCCTCCGCCATCCCCGCCAGCGTCGACATCAGCAGCCGCACTCGTGGACTGCTGGGCGGCCGGAAAAAGATAGGAAATGCCTGCCTTGTCATCCGTCGTCAAATGATTTCGGCCACCAGAATATTGCGCTCTCATGACAGCATCTGGAGCGCTGGAATGGCCTAGATGCAGGGTGTGCCCTAATTCGTGAAGCAGGATAGTTCTGAGATCGTATCGGCCACCTTCAGACCAAGAGACATAGGGGTTGATCAAAATATCACTCTCGAAAACATTTCCGGTGCTTGGCTGGAGCCAATATCTGTTTTCCGCCAAAACGGCGCCCGTAACCGATAATTCGAAAAGAATCGCGTTTTGCCCGTCATTGCCGGCCGGTTCTTTTCTCCCGGCTCCTAAAAAACGGAACCTGAATGACGACGTTCCCACACTGTTCCACTCCTGAAAAGCGCCTTTAACGGCCGCTTCGAAAAAAGGCGGGGTTGCGCTTAAGGGGTAGTAATAATAACCAATTGAACCTGACAGACGTTTTTGGACTTTTCCCTGGGATGAATATTCCAGCTGGTAGGCCGCCACATCTGCGCTGATAAACAGGAGGAGGACGGCACCTATCAGTGCTCTGTTAAGAATTTCATTCACTTCTCGATGCCCTTTTGATAAGCCTGATCAGCTGTTCAAGACGGTATGTTTTGACAGGGTGCCGGTCGGCATCCTTCATCAGCAAATATCCGCCTCTTTCAGCCACCCCCCTTTTAGTATCGAGAGAGAACTGCCCCTGCGCCTTTCCAAAAACGCTGAACCGGTTATCCCTCGCCGGCAGAAGGAAAAGGAGCAGATCCTCGCCGAAGATCGGAATCCTCACATCGGAAACGACTAACTCAACATCACCAATCTGGCCGCCCAGATACTCAACGGCAATGGTTTTCTTTCCCACTTTCCCCTTCACGACCTCATCAATCTGAAGCGTCACCACCGTCACTATTTCATCGCCTTTCCACATGGATTGGGAGTCGGTTACCTTCCCCACAACCACCGATGAGGACCCTTTTGTCAACTGCTCAATATCCATTTCCAGCATCATAGCCGCGGCCGGTATGGAAGCCATGGCGGCAGCGGCAAAAAAACACAGGGTGACAACCTTCGCTACCATTGGGAAGCCATGTTTGGCGTTCATTCCACTGCCCCTGAAATCGATCATATGTAGGTTTAAAGAAATCGTACGCCGCTCCCCCCACTCCGGGGGGGCAGCCTCAAGAAAATAACAGGGATTACCATCAGCAACAAGCAATATTCGTGCAGGCGCCTGTCCGTTATGTGTATTAATTATTAAATCAATATATTACACTGTTATGGCTTCCCGACAGGGCGTCCAAAAGAGAACTTGCTGTAACACTTTATGGGTAATGCGTGTAATAGCGCTGTGAGACAGACTTTGCATTGAAGGAAATCGCATCCGCCCCGGGATCCCGTTTTCCGATGCGGCCGGCGGCAATCATCAGGTAGCAGCGGGAAAAACGTCTCACAGGGCATTATAATCTGTTGACTTAAAAAGAATTTTTGGCATATTAGATATATTGGCAGTAATCAACCTGCACGGCACTGCGAGGATGAGCGTAGTGGCCGTCATTTCTGCAGTTGGCAAAACCAGGAAGGGAGGAGTACCATGCCGCACAAGTTCGAGCTTTACAAGGACGGGAAGGGAGAGTTCAGGTTCCGCTTCAGGGCGCCCAACGGCCAGACCATGTTTTCGGGCGAGTCATACAAGAAGAAGCAGAGCGCTCTGAAGGCCATCGAGTCCATCAAGAAAAACGTCGCCGACGCCAAGGTGGACGATCAGGCCTAAACCGGGCCACGGTATAGCGCACAATGATCGGCGCCATTGCCGGCGACATGCTCGGGGCCCCGTTTGAGAGGCGACCCACCAAACGTACGGATTTCACCCTCATTCCGCCGAGTGGACATTTCACCGACGACACCGTGCTCACCCTGGCCGTGGCCCGCTCCATTCTGTATGATGAAGACGTGGCCGCGTGCCTGGTTCGGTATGCCTCGCAATACCCCCACCTTCCGTACGGCGGCTCTTTTCGCGTGTGGGTAAACTCGCGGAATCGCAAACCATACAACAGTTGGGGAAACGGAGCTGCCATGCGGGTGTCGGCGGTGGGGTTTGCCTACACCTCGGTCGAGGAGGTGCTGGACCACGCCAAACGCACGGCAGAGGTCACCCACAACCATCCGGAGGGCATAAAAGGCGCCCAGGCCACCGCGCTGGCCATCTTTCTGGCACGCATGGGAAAAGGCAAAGATGCCATCCGGCGGGAAATCGGCCAACGGTTCAGGTACGACCTGGCCCGAACCGTCGGGGAAATCAGACCGTCCTATGGGTTCGACGTGTCGTGCAGGGGGTCGGTGCCGGAGTCTATCATCGCCTTTCTGGACTCAAGCGACTACGAGAGTGCCATCCGCAACGCCATTTCCCTGGGCGGCGATGCGGACACCATGGCATGCATCGCCGGAGGCATTGCGCAGGCGTATTATAAGAAAGTTCCGCCTGAGATCGTGGCCTTTGTGCGCAGACAGCTGCCGCCTGAGCTGGGCGCCATCCTCGATCGCTTCAACGAGCGGTTCGGGTGCGCCTTTTAACGCCTGATTTCACAGGCGCGCCATGATCTCCTTCCATTGGAAGAGGGAAGAAAACGGAGAAGAAAAAACCACCACCGGGGGACTCTGTCACAAGGTTGACCGAACCTTGCGAGGTACCCCTTTTGGATACCGCCTGGTGCCAGGTGATGACAACCGGCCGGAGCGGTTCCACGGGGGCCTGTCGTCGGGCCTCGGTGCCGTCGTTATTCAAACCCGGAGCATCGAAAGGAGCATTCAAATGCCGGATGCCGACGAACTGATAGACTCAAAACAATATTATCTCAATGTCCCCCAAAAAACGGAAGGTTTCTTTCTCAAGGGATCCAACTCCTTGGACTGGGGCATGAAGGACCGGTTGGCGCGCATATTCAATCCCCGGTCGGGGCATACCGTGATGCTGGCCTTTGACCATGGGTACATCATGGGGCCCACGTCCGGACTGGAACGTATGGACATCACCATCCTGCCGCTGGTCAAGCATGCGGACTGCCTCATGTGCACCCGGGGAGCACTACGCACCCTGGTGCCGCCCACCGCGGGCAAGCCCATCTCGCTGCGCTATTCGGCGGGCACCACGGTGCTGACCGAGCTCAACGACGAGTGTGTCATGGACATCGAGGAAGCCGTCCGCCTCAACGCCTCCCTGCTGGCGGTCATGGTGGCCGTGGGCGACAAGTTCGAGGCGGTGACCATCCGTAACCTCACCCGGACGGTGGACATGGGCATCCGCCACGGCATTCCCACCCTGGGGGTCACGGCGGTGGGTAAGAATATGGCGCGCGATGCCCGCTACTTGTCCATGGCATCGCGGGTCTGCGCCGAAAACGGCGCCCATGTGGTCAAAACCTATTTCTGCGAGGGCTTCGAGCGCGTGGCGGCCACCTGTCCGGTTCCCATCGTGCTGGCCGGCGGCAAGAAGCTGCCCGAAGCCGAGGCCCTGGCCATGGCCTACCGGGCCATCGACCAGGGGGCGGCCGGCGTGGACATGGGCCGCAACATCTTCCAGGCGGAAGACCCTGTAGCCATGATTCAGGCCGTGCGCGCCGTGGTTCATGACATGGAGAAGCCTGAAAAAGCTTATGAACTGTATCAAACCCTGAAAAGCAGCGAATCATAAAAAGGCCGCTTGATCCTGACGGCTGTCATCTGTCTTGCGTTGCTCCTGCCCCTGGCCGCCAGTGCCGGCAGAGTCGGTCTCAAAGGTAAAAAATGCCCTATCTATCTTCATCTTCGACAACAGCGAACGCCGCGTGCACGCCGAACTGTCACTTCAGCAGGAAACCTGAACGATGAATGCCCCCACCGTCATCATCGGCATTGGAGAACTGGGGAGCGTGTTTGCCAGGGCCTTTCTGCGCGCCGGCCACCCGGTCACCCCCATCACCCGGAACATGGATATGACCGCCGAGGCGGCGGCGCTTCAGGCGCCCCTGCTGGTGCTGGTCGCCGTGGCTGAAAAAGATTTTCACGCCGTCATGGACACCCTCCCGGGCAACTGGCGCAGCCGGCTGGCCCTGCTGCAGAACGAACTGCTCCCCCGGGACTGGGAGGCCCACCACATCGACGACCCCACCGTCATATCCGTCTGGTTCGAAAAGAAAAGGGGCATGGACTATAATGTCCTCCTGCCGTCTCCGGTCTATGGCTCGCGGGCCAACTTCATCGCCGCGGCCCTCGGACGGATCGACCTTCCCTGCAGAATCCTGGGCAACAGAGAAGACCTCATCTTCGAACTGGTGCTCAAAAACGTCTTCGTGTTTACCATCAACATCTGTGGACTGGTACTGGCGGAAGGGGCTACCACCACCGCCCTCTGGCAGGAACACCGGGACCTGGCACTCGCCGTGGCCGATGACGTCATCACGCTGCAGGAATTCCTGACCGGCAGGACGTTCTCCCGCGAGCGGCTGATAGAAGGCCTGCTCACCGCTATTCAGGGGGATCCGCACCACAAGTGCAGGGGACGTTCTGCTCGGGGGCGGTTAGGCCGGGCGATTGAATCGGCCCAGCAGGCCGGTTTGGAAATAGCGGCCATCCGGGACATCCAGCGCCGTCTGCGGGGCTGAGCTCGGGGAGGAAATCGATTACTGCCTGGCTTTTGCCTACCGGCGGCCGGTTTTTCTGAAAACCAGCGGCAGTTCGGGCTGCAGCCATCTCTGGTAGGGGCGGCAATTCTTCCACCGGCAGCGCCGGCAGACACTGACGTGCTTGCGGGGGTGGCCTTTTTTGGGACAGGTGATGTACATGTCCGCAGGGGCGGTCTTGCCGATGGTGATGATGCCCATGGGTAACGTCATCCGATGGTTGCGGTCTGAAAAATGCGGCGGTTGCGCTCCAGCATGCCCCCGGCCATGAGATCTTCCATGGCAGCGAGATAGTGGACCTCTGAAAGTCCCGCAATCAATCCCCGCCGCTGAACACAGGCCAGCACCGCCATGTTCTGCATGCGGGGGTCGGGCAGTTGTTCGACCCGCACCCGCAGCGGCAACACCCGCCGCTGCCGGCAGGCGGCCTCGATGGCGGCCGCCGAGATCTCTTCATCCTGCCCCAGGCGTACCGGCAGCGGCTGCCACGCCGTGTCGTAATACACCAGCGTGCCGCCGGCTCGGGCCATGCCCGCCACGGCCCGCAGCGCCTCGTGGCGCTCCAGGGCGATGACAAGGTCGGCTTCTCCGGCCCGTATCAGCGGGGCGTGGGCCGCCGCGCCCAGGCGGACCTGGGAAACCACGCTGCCCCCGCGCTGCGCCAGCCCGTGGGTGTCCACGGCCCGTACCGGCCGGCCGGCATGATCCGCGGCTCTCAGGATGATTTCGCTCAGCAGGCCGATGCCCTGGCCGCCAACCCCGATCAGATATATGTTGAAGACTGGCATGTCAAACGGCGCTCCCTGGCTCACGAGGATTTTAGCGGTGCAATCGCCTTGGCGGGACAGGTCTGGACGCAGGAACCGTCCCCGATGCACAGATCGGTATTCACCGAGATGCCGCCCTCCGGGCCGCGGCTGAAGGTAGGGCAGCCGAAAGCCGCGATGCAGACATGCCGCCGGTCGCACACCTGCTGGTCGATGGCCACCTGTCGCAGGCGGTAGCCCGGCTTGCGTCGCTGTTCGCGGGTGAACTTGAGCATGCAGGGGTGCCTGGCGATGACCACGCTGAAAGCGTCGGCGGCCACGGCCCGACGCACCAGCTCCACGAGGGCCGCCTGCTGATAGGCGTCTGTTTCATAGATGTTTTTTACCCCCAGCCCCTCGAGCACCTGGCGCAACGGGATGCGGTCGGTGACCTCGTTGAAGTTGCGCCCAGACGCGGGGTGATCCTGATGCCCGGTCATAGCCGTGGTGCCGTTTTCCATGAGAATCAGGGTGATGTTGTGCCGGTTGAACAGGGCGTTGACAATGCCGGGCAGACCGGCGTGGAAGAAGGTGGAGTCGCCCAGAAAGACGACCACCGGCCGACGGTCGTTGAAAAGCGCCAACCCCGATCCGATGCCCGTGGACGCTCCCATGCATATGAGCACTTGGCCGACCTCGTGGGGCGGCAGGTATCCCAGGGTGTGGCAGCCGATGTCGGCCACGGTGATGTCGTCTCTGGAAAGCGCCTGTTTGAGGGCGTAAAAGGCGCTGCGGTGCCCGCATCCCGGGCACAGCTGGGGCGGCCGCTCGGGCACATGCACTGCCAGGGGCACAGCGTTCGCCGGTACCGACACCAGATCCGGCCACAGGGCCCCCATGACGGCGGCCGTCTTGTCCGGCGTGTACTCCCCGATCCAGTCCTCGGCAGCGGTCTTGCCGACGATGTCGATGTCGATCTTCTCGTCGAAGGCCAGGGCCTTGATCTCGTTTTCCAGGGTGTCGTCCAGTTCCTCCAGAATCTTCACCTGGCGATGGCTCTTCAGGAAATCCGCCACCTGCCGTCGGGGCAGGGGGTAAACCAGCCCAAGTTTGAGAATGTCCGGTTTGCACTCCGCGGCCGCGATGACGTCCAGCAGGGACAAGTACGGCAGGCCGGCTGTGATCACCCCGCGGGCGCGACTGCCGTTGTCTACCACGGTGTTCATCCCGGCCAGTGCCGCGGCCGCCTGCACAAGGTTGGCCAGCGCCCTCCGCTTCTTAGGCGCCACCATGTGCGCCAGAGGGATGTAGGGCCCGTTGGCGGGGTCGAAGCGCAGCGTGGTGTCCGGCTCCGACGGCTGCCAGCCGTCGAAGGCCACCTTCTGCTTGGCGTGGCACACGTGGGTGGTCAGGCGCAGGATGACCGGCATCTTCTGCTGGCGGGCAAGGGCCGCGGCGGCCAGGTAAAAACGGTACACCTCGGCCGGATCGGCCGGCTCCAGCACGGGCGTGTAGGCCATGCGCGCCAGATGGCGGTTGTCCTGCTCGTTCTGGGAGCTGTTGGCGCCGGGATCGTCGCCCAGCACCACCACCATGCCGCCGATGATGTTCATCAGGCTGAGCTGCACGAAGGTGTCGGCCGCCACGTTCAGGCCCACGCTCTTGAAAAACACGGTGGACAGGTGGCCGTTGAGAGCGGCCCCGAAGGCCACCTCGGTGGCCACCTTTTCGTTGATGGAAAACTCGAAGTAGAAGGGGCGGCGCTCCCGGGGGATCGAACCGATGGCACCGGCGATTTCGGGCGTGGGGGATCCCGGGTAGGCCGTGACCACCCTCGTGCCGGCCTCCACCATGGCCCGTACCAGGGCCGTGTTGCCCATGACGATCTCGGAAAAGGGCTCCTGCCGCAGCAGCATGTCACCCATCAGCTTCATCGTTCTTGTCCAACGGTCTGGATGTGCACCCGGCCACTTTTGCCGGGCATATATCGATTAGAAAGGGGTTCGGGAAAATTTTATGCGAATCAACGGCGCGCTTTCTGCCGCTCATCCTGTGCTGCGATTATGGCAAATGAAGGCGGGCGTGTCAACGCACCAGGGGACCTTCTCCCTGAGGCGGGCATACACGCCGCATGGATTTGACGGCCGGGGGTAACGGAATGCACTTGCATTCACCCGGCGGGTCGGCTATTTCAGAACAAGCGTTTTTGGTAAGAAGACCTACTATCCACCCTTTCGAGGAGTCACCAATGAGCGAAACCGTCGGATTCATCGGTCTGGGGATCATGGGAAGGGGCATGGCCGCCAATCTATTGAAGGCCGGCTTTGCGCTTTTCGTCTGGAACCGCACCACCGAAAAAACGGACCTCCTGGTGGCCGCCGGCGCCAGGGCCGCGGACAGCCCGGCCGACCTGGCCGCCAGAAGCGACGTGATCATCACCTGCGTCAGCGACACGCCTGACGTGGAAGCCGTCATCCTGGGCGAAAACGGCGTGATCCACGGCGTCAGCGAAGGCAAGCTGGTCATCGACATGAGCACCATCAGCCCCCAGGCCACACGCCGCATCGCCGCCCGGCTGGCCGAAAAGGGCGTCGCCATGCTGGATGCGCCCATGAGCGGCAGCAGCGAAGGGGCCGAACAGGGCACCCTCAGCATCATGGTGGGCGGCGAGGCCGAACATGTCCAGCGGGCCATGCCCATTTTCAAGGCCATGGGCAAGACCATCGCCCACATCGGCGGCCAGGGCGACGGCCAGTCCGCCAAGATCGTCAACCAGATCCTGGTGGTGGGCAACACCCTGGCCATGGGCGAGGCCCTGCTTTTCGGCCAGGCCGCAGGCCTGGATCTGGAAAAGACCCTGGCGGCCGTCACCCAAGGCGCCGCCGGCAGCTGGATGCTGAGCAACCGCGGCCCCCAGATCCTCAAGCGCGACTGGCGGCCGGGATTCACCATCGACCTGCAGCAGAAGGACCTGCGACTGGCCCTGAGCGCCGCCGACCAGCTGGGCACCCCCCTGATGGGCACCGCCATCGTCTTCAACCTCTACCGCACCTTGCAGGCTCGTGGCCTGGGCAAGCAGGGCAACCACGCCCTCATCAAGGCACTGGAATTCCTGGCGGACATCCAGATAGACCAGGAAAAATAACCGCCCGCGCAAGATCCCATGGTGCCCCGCTGCCGGCCGCCGGGGCGGGCAGGCATCGTCTGCGCTGCGTGAGCCCCGGCGGGGATGCTTCGG
>CAYUAQ010000036.1:22894-32173 GCA_964442705.1 uncultured Desulfobacteraceae bacterium | reverse complement strand
GCACTGCTACAGCACCGTCGGCACCGTGCGCGCCGAGGTAGCCACCAGGGCGATGTCCACCGGTCCATTGATGTCCTTGATACTGGGGTAGCAGCGGAATCCCAGAATGATCTTTTCTTTGGGATTGACCGGATAAATGCGCCCCTCGTAGTTTTCGTCCACCAGGGTGCGGATGGCCTGGTAGCCCCGCTTGGTAACCGTTTTGGAGGCGCCGATAACCGCCACCGACTCGGCGTCCAACACACGTTCAAGTGCCATTTGTCCTGTTCTCCCTGCAATCGGTAAGATAATTCCGATCTCTGCGCACGGCAGGTATTAGGCCGCCGTGCTCTGTTGGTAGCAATATACATAAGGTAAAATGATACATCTTCAATCCCGTTTGCGCCGCTCGAAATCCGTCAGCGATTTCTGCCGTTCGGCCGTGGACACGCAGGCCAGGCAAGCCTCCACCTCGTAGTCCATGATGGCCTCCAGGCTGGCTTCCCCCTGGGCCATGAGCAGGCCGCGCTTGATCATGCGGATGGAGAAAGCCGAATTTTCGGCGATCTGGCGGGCCATCTCAACGGCCTCCGCCATGAGCCGCTCGGCGGGCACGGCGCGGTTGACCAGCCCGATGCGCTCGGCCTCCCGGCCGTCGATGTACCGGGCCGTGAACAGCAGTTCGCGCGCCTTGCCCGGCCCCACCAGATCCTGCACCAGGCGCATGGCACCGCCGGTCACCGAAGAGGTGACCCGCGCCTCCGGTGATCCGATTTTGGCATCTTCGGCCGCCAGCCGGATGTCGCAGGCCAGGGCCAGCTCGTAGCCCGAACCCAGGGCATAGCCGTTGATGGCCGCGATGGTGGGCTTTTCAAAGCGGATGATCCTGCGCGAGGTTTCCTGCAGCTGCTCCAGGTAATCGCGGTAATCCTCCAGGCTGCGGTCCTTGGAGTCCTTCAGGTCGGCACCGGTGGAAAAGGCACGTCCCTCACCGGTGATGATCAGCACCCGGATGTCGGGATCGGTGCGCACATCCTCCAGGGCCGCCTGGAAATCCAGCCACAACTGCTTGTTCATGGCATTGAGCACCTGGGGGCGATTCAGTTTGATGGTGGCAATGCCCTCGTCTTTGGTGTACACGACACACTCGAATTCCATAATCATCTCCGTTTATCTGATCTCCGTGATCTCCGTGATCTCCGTGGTTGGATTTTCTTGTTTTTCTTATGGCTGGGTTTCAGGTATAAGGTACTAGTAAAGGGTTGCCTTGCATCTTTCAAGCGAAAAGTTGACGGCGGCAGCGATTTTTACAGGACAAGTCAGCGCCTTGAAATTACTTATTTTTTCAGATCCCACGGAAACGCGCAAATGCCGGCGGTAAGCGTCATCATCCCCACCTACAACCGCAGACACCTGGTCAGGGAGGCCGTCGATTCGGTGCTAGCCCAGGATTTCGGCGACACCGAACTCATCGTGGTCGACGACGGCTCCACCGACGCCACCGCCGAAGCACTGGCAGTCTACGGCCGCCGCATCCGGGTGATAAGGCAATCCAACCGCGGGGTCAGCGCCGCCCGCAACGCGGGCATCCGGGCGGCCAGAGCCCCCCTGATCGCCCTGCTGGATTCCGACGATCTGTGGCTGGCCGGCAAACTCGTCATCCAGACCGCTTTTTTCCAGGCGAACCCGGACGCCCTGATCTGCCAGACCGAGGAGATCTGGATGCGCAACGGTCTGCGCGTCAACCCCCGCAAAAAACACCGCAAACCCTCCGGCGACATCTTCGAACGCTCGCTGGAGCTGTGCCTGGTCAGCCCGTCCGCGGTGATGATGCGACGGCGCCTGCTGGACGAGGTGGGCCTGTTCGACGAAAGCCTGCCGGCCTGCGAGGACTACGACCTGTGGCTGCGCGTCGCCTGCCGGCACCCGGTGTATCTCATCGACGACCCCCTGATCGTCAAGCGCGGCGGGCACGCCGATCAGCTCTCCCGCCGGCCGGGGCTGGACCGTTACCGCATCCGCTCCCTGGCCAAGCTGCTGCAAAGCGGCCGGCTGAACCCGGCCCGGGACGCCGCCGCCCGCCGCGTGCTGCAGCAAAAGTGCGCCATCTATGTCCAGGGATGTCTCAAGCGCGGAAAAACCGCGGAAGCGCGCAGATACCGGGAAATTGCGGCAGAATATAAAAATCTCAGTTCATGCGCCGCAGTTCGTCCAGCCGGCGCTCCAGGCGCTGGGGAGAAACCTTGACGGCCGTTTTTAGTTCCTGGGCGAAGAGCGAGACCCGGAACTCTTCGATCATCCAGTAGAATTCCTCCAGGGCGGCCTTTTTCTCCGCGGACACCTGCGGGGTGAGCGATTCGAGCAGTTCCGCCAGGGCCGTTTCGAACACCGCCGCCTGGGCCGAGCGCGCACGGTCCTTTTCCGGGTCCACCACCGCCCGCCGGGCGCGGATCTCGAGGGCCTTTAGGTAGCGCTCCAGACGCGCCAGGCGCGGCGGCGGATAGAGCCGGTAGAAGTTTTCCGGCACCAGCCGCCCCAAGCGCCGCCGCAGCCGTTCCACCAGTTCCTGCACGGCGGGGTTGAATCGGTCGGCGTTCTGCAGTTCGGCCAGGGTCTGTTCAACCCGGTCGTATGCCGCCAGCACCGGGCAGACGGCCTCCAGCAGATCTCCGGCGCCCGGCGCCATGGCCACGGCCGCCCGCCGCACCAGGGCCTCGAAATCCGCTTGGCTGCGAACGTCCTTTTCCAGCCAGGTGGACAGCAGGGCCTGACGCAGGCCTTCCTCGAGCTTTGCGGCGCCGCCGAACCAGACCGCCGCCCGGGCCGCTGCCGCCGGCAGTTTCAGCAATCGTTTCAGCCAGGCGATCTCCTTTTTCAGCCGTCCGGCGGCCAGGATGGCCACGGCTTTGCGGTGGGCCGCCAGGGCCCGGCGCCGGTCGGCGAACAGCTTCAGGTTGACGCGGCCTTCCCCTGCAGGGTCTTTTTCAAGCGCCGGGAAAACCGGCCAGGATGCGCCTTTTGCGGTGGTTACGGGCAGCATGTCCGGTATCTGTCCCACCTCCCAGTCCGCCATGTGCGACCTCTCCCACTGCGCCCTAACATCGGCGGGGATACCGCCGGAGAGATCCACGTTCACCTCCCCCCTGAGCACGTCCCCGCCCCGCCCCTCACGCAGGGTCTCCCCCGAAGGTCCGGTGACGGCAAAGCGCATGGTCAGGTGCGGCGCCAGCTTGTGGTCGCGCCAGGCCGAGGCCGGCACGTCGATCCCGAAACGGCGCTGGAAGAAGTCTCCCAGGGCATTTAACAGGGGCCGGTTCTGCCGGGGCATTTCCCGGCAGATGATGTCCACCGTGTCGGCCACCGGCACCAGACGCCGCCGGTAGGACTTGGGCAGGCCCCGGATGAGGGCCTCGACCTTTTCCCGGAACAGCCCCGGCACCAGCCAGTCGGCGGCGTCGGCACAGAGGTCGTCCACGGCACTGGACGGCACGTGCACCGTAACGCCGTCGTCCTCCCGGCCGGGACGGAAGCGGTACTCGCAGGCAAAGGTGCGTTCCCCCAGGGAGATCTGTTGCGGATAGAGGGCCAGTTCGCCGGCATCGGGGCGGTAGCGCGCCAGGTCCTGTTCGGTGAGCCGCAGGAAAGCGTCTCCGCCGGTCTCGCGGATGCGCTTCTTCAGGGACGGCAGGTCCCAGCAGCCGTCCAGGCGCCGCCGGTAGAAGGTGAACAGCTCCTCTTCGCCGACCAGGATGTCCCGGCGCCGCAAACGGCTCTCCATGTCGCGGATGCGCGCGATCAGCCGGCGATTGTGGGCCATGAAGGGCAGCTCATCGGCCAGGGCGCCCTCCACCAGGGCGGCGCGCACGAAGATGTCGCAGGCCTCGTCGGGATTGACCCGGGCGTATCCCACCGGCCGTCCGGCCACGATGGGCAGGCCGAAGAGGCTCACCTTCTCGGTGGCCACCACCTGGCCGCGCTTTTCGTCCCAGTGGGCGTCGGCGTAACTGGTGCGGCACAGATCGCCGGCCACATCCTCAAGCCAGGACGGGTCGATGCGGGCGCAGGTGCGCGCGTACGGGCGGCTGGTTTCCACCATCTCGGCGGCCACGATCCACTGGCCAGGCGTTTTGAAGAGCACGGACCCCGGAAAGATCCACACCGTGGTGCCGTGGGCGGCCTTGAAGCGCGTACCTTCCTCGCGTCGCGCCACCTGGGAGAGCAGCCCGGCCAGAACGGCTTCGTGCAGCCGCCGGTAGGCAGGACTGAAGCCGTCGGTCAACGGCAGCTCGCGGGGCACCAGGGAGCCGCTGCCCTCGTCGCTGACCAGTTTGACATCCTGCAGGATGTCGCAGATCTGCTCGTGAACATCGCACCACTCGCGCATGCGCTTGAAGGACAGGAAGTGGCTGCGGCAGAAACGCCGGGCGCGGCGGCGGGCCTGGCTCTTGGAGACAACCCCGTTTCCGGGCTGCTGACTGCGGTGGTAGGCGCGCCACAGGTTGATCCAGGTGATGAAATCCGAGCGCGGATCCTGGAAAACCCGCTGGGCCTGGTCGGCCTGGACAGACTGCTCGGCAGGCCGCTGCCGCGGGTCCTGGATGCTCAGGGCGGCGGCGATCACGGCCACCTGGTCCAGGCAGCCGCGCCGGCGGGCTTCCACCAGCATGCGCGACAGGCGCGGATCCAGCGGCAGCTCGGCCATCAGCCGGCCGGTGCGGGTCAACGCGTGACGGCGGCGGCCGCGGGCGTCTTTTTTCTCGGCGATGGCGCCCAGCTCGGTCAGCAGCTTCAGGCCGTCGGCCACGTGCCGGTCGGCCGGGGGGTCTACGAAGGGGAAATCGGCGATGTCCCCCAGGCGGTGGGCCATCATGCGCAGGATGACCTCGGCCAGGTTGGACCGCAGGATCTCGGGCGCCGTGTACTGCGGCCGCCCGGCGTAGTCCTCCTCGCCGAAGAGGCGCACGCACACGCCCGCGGCCACCCGCCCGCAGCGGCCGCTGCGCTGGTCGGCGCTGCTGCGCGAGACGGGCTGGATGCGCAGCGAGGTGCTGCGCCGGCGCGGGCGGTAGCGCGAGATGCGCGCCAGGCCGGTGTCCACCACGTAGCGGATACCCGGGATGGTGATGGAGGTTTCGGCCACGTTGGTGGCCACGATGATCTTGCGGCCGCGCACGGGGGCGAAGACGCGGGCCTGCTCCGCCGCGGTCAGGCGGGCAAACAGGGGCAGCACCGTCACGTCGGCCGCATCCCGGGCCCGGATCAGCTCACAGGCGTCGCGGATGTCCTGCTCGGTGGGCATGAACACCAGCATGTCGCCGGCCGGACCCTCCGCCAGCAGTTCGAACACCGCCGCCACCGCATTCTCCACGTAACCGGGGTCGTCGCCGCCGCCCTCGGGCGGCCGGTAGCGGATCTCCACCGGAAAGGTGCGGCCCGACACCTCGATGACCGGCGCGTCGTCAAAGGCCCGCGAGAACTTGAGCGTGTCGATGGTGGCCGAGGTGATGATCAGCTTCAGATCACGGCGCCGCACCAGCAGGCGCTTGAGAAGCCCCAGCACAAAGTCGATGTTGAGGCTGCGTTCGTGGGCCTCGTCCACGATGACGGTGTCGTAACGCGAGAGCAGGGGATCGCTGCGCACCTCGGCCAGCAGCACCCCGTCGGTCATGACCTTGATGTAGTTGTGGGGCCGGCTGCGGTCCTGGAAGCGGATCTTGTAGCCCACCGATTTTCCCAGCGGCTCGCCCAGTTCTTCGGCGATGCGGCGGGACACCGTGACGGCGGCGATGCGGCGGGGCTGGGTGCAGGCGATCTGGCCGTCCACCCCGCGTCCGGCCGCCAGGCAGTACTGGGGCAGCTGGGTGGTCTTGCCGGAACCGGTTTCGCCCGAGACGATCAGCACCGGGTGTCGGCGGATGGCGGCAATGATCTCTTCTCGCCGGGCGGTGATGGGCAGATCGGCTTCCCGTGTCGGCCGGGGCAGATCCCGGCGGCGCTTGCGGCGAATGCGGACAACCTCCTCCAGCTGCCTCTCCAGGCGATCCAGCTGCGCGGCCGGCCGGGAACCCGGGGGACCGGACCGCGTCAGGGCTTTGCGGACGGCGGCGATGCGCCGGCTGAAAGAGGGGCGCCAGACCGGCGGAACCTGTCGAACCAGCTCTCGCATGGCCCGTATGCGCGCTTCAATTGTCGGCAAAATACAACACGCCTCCGGTTTAAAAAAAGCCGTCAGGTGTCAGGTAAAAAATGAGTCCTTCTGCCGGCTTGTCAATCAGGATGCAAAACTTCCCTGTGCGCTTGTTGCCAGACCGCTTTTACTGATCGCTGACACCTGACACCTGGCCCCTGATACCTGACAGCTTACAAAACACCTGACACCTTCAAAACAAAAGAACCTTGCATCCCCGTTTTCAACTAGAATATACTGGCGCCGGCGCAAAATCAAGCCGGCCCCGGCATGGTCTGCGTGCACCTGGGTTCGAGGGGCGGCCAGGCATCGGCGGCGCGCAGTTGGAGAACCGGCGGGGAAAAGATGCGCAGGCCGGCGGCGCGTCCGGAAAGGCGAGCTGTTTGAGCGCAGCGAGTTCTCGCCTTTCAGCGCCGGCGGCCGGAGCATCCCCGCCGGGGCTCACGGAGCGCCGACGATGCCTGCCCGCCCCGGCGGGTCATGCGACTTGCGATTGCCCTGGAGGCTCGTCGGGGTGCTTTTTTTGGAAAATCAGGGCCGTGCAGCGACCCGGGCCGTAGATCCGGAAAGGTACCAGAAAAGGGGAGGATATCATGAAATTTGTCATCATCGGCGGCGACGCGGCCGGCATGAGCGCCGCCAGCCGGGCCAAACGCATCGACCCTCAGCTGGAGGTCACGGTCCTCGAGCAGACCATGGACGTCTCCTACAGCGCCTGCGGCATGCCGTACAACATCGCCGACCCCCGGCGCGACATCGAAGAACTGGTGGTGCGGCGGGCCGAGGTGTTCCGCCAGAAACAGGGCATCGACCTGCGCACCGGCTGCCGCGCCGAGCGCATCGACCCGGCCGCCGGCACGGTTTCCGGCACGAACCACAACGGGGAGACTTTCCAGCAGCCCTACGACCGGCTGCTGATCGCCACCGGGGCATCGGCCATCCGGCCGGACCTGCCGGGATTTGACCTGCCCGGGGTAATGGTGCTGAAGACTCTCGACCAGGGGCGCCGCATCAAGCATTTCCTCACCAGCCGCCAGGTGCGCCGGGCGGTGATCGTCGGCATGGGGTACGTGGCCCTGGAAATGTGCGAAAGCCTGCGCGGCCTGGGCATCGCGGTGGACATGGTCAAGCCCCGGCCGGTCTTTTTGCCCTGGATGCCCGCAGAGATGAGCCAGGTGGTGCTGGAGGAAGTCCACGCCAACGGGGCGCGCACCTATCCAGGCCACGACATCACCGCCATCGAGAAGGCCGGCGACGGCCTGCGGGTGCAGTGCCGGGACCTGTCCCTGGACGCCGACCTGGTGCTGGTGGCCGTGGGTGTGACCCCCAACAGCGCCATCGCCGAGGCCGCCGGCCTCGATATTTCGGTGGGCCGCGCCATCGCCGTGGACCGCGGCCTGCGCACCACCGACGAGAACATCTTCGCCGCCGGCGACTGTGCCGACGCCTTTCACGTGGTCAGCGGAGAGCGGGTCTGGATTCCCCTGGCCCTGCGCGCCAACCGCGCCGGTTGGGCCGTGGCCGACAACGTCTGCGGCCGCAGTACCAAACTGGAGGGGGTGGCCGGCACGGCGGTCTTCAAGGTTTTCGGCCTGCAGGTGGCCCGCACCGGCCTGACCGTCGACGACGCCCGCCGGGCCGGTTTCGATCCGGTCGGTGTGGTGATCAAGACCCGCTCCCGGGCCCATGCCCATCCAGGATCCACGCCCATCTGGAATCACATGGTGGCCGACAGGGGATCCGGGCGTTTGCTGGGTATGCAGATGGTGGGCCGGGAAGGGGTTGCGCACCGCATCAACGCACCGGCGGTGGCCCTGCACGCCGGCATGACGGTGGCGCAGTTCAGCCAGTGCGACCTGGCCTACGCACCGCCCTTCAGCCCCACCTGGGATCCCATGCTGACCACGGCCAACCAGCTGCTGAAGAAATTGTGATTTAAAAGTGGTCAGGTATCAGCTACTGTGCAGACAGAATCAATTATATTGGAGGGTTTTATGAAAATCATGGTCGCCTACGACGACACCAACGTATCCCGGGAAGCCGCGGCAGAGGCGGTCAAACACGCCAAGGCCTTCGGCGCCGAAGTACACCTGGTCACTTCCATCAGCGGCGGGGCCGAAGTTCCCAAGCAGACCTTCGACCTGGCCGAACGGGAATTGAACCGCATCAGGGAAAAGCTCTTCGTCCCCGAGAACATCCCCTGCAGCGCCCACGTGCTCTTCCGGGGCCTGACCCCCGGCGAGGACCTGGTGCAATATGCCCAGGAAAAGGGCATCGACGAACTCGTCATGGGGGTCAAACGCCGCTCCAAGGTGGGCAAGCTCCTGTTCGGCTCCACCGCCCAGTTCGTGATCCTGCGGGCGCCCTGCCCGGTGCTGGCCGTCAAATAGAGAAGATTTGGAAACATTTTCATTTCTTGCTTGAAAACCAACTGCTCTTTATGATATGTTTCCAATCTTAATTTTGTAGATCCATTCGGGCGGGAGGCAGTCATCCGGTCGAGCACGGTTTAGGATTACTCTTATGGAGGGCTGAGACTTATGGCTGAGGAAGCGATCAAACTTGGCGGCAAGAAAAAGAGCTTTTTTATCGACAAGGTGAAAGAGCTGATCCCCGACGGGGGGAATTTAAATCTTTGTCTGACCTGCGGCGCCTGTTCGTCGGGGTGTCCGGCAACCCGTCTCGAGGACATGGACCCCAGGAAGTTCCTGCGCATGCCGGCCCTGGGCCTGGATGAAGAGATCACCAGCACCCCCTGGGTGTGGATGTGCTCCATGTGCCAGCGGTGCATCTATGTCTGTCCCATGAAGATCGACATTCCCCAGCTGGTGTTTTTCGCCCGCCAGTCCTGGCCCCGCGAGAAGCGGCCCAAGGGCATCGTCGGGTCCTGCGACATGGCCCTGCGCAGCGACACCTGCTCGGCCATGGGGGCCTCAGAGGAAGACTTCAAATTCGTGGTCGAAGACGTGCTGGAAGAGTACCAGGAATCCCAGCCGGAGTTCAAGGACATGCAGGCGCCCATCAACAAGCAGGGGGCCGAGTTTTTCCTGAACCAGAACTCCCGCGAGCCGGTGACCGAACCGGACGAGATGGTGCCCCTGTGGAAGATCCTG